>CALAED010000238.1 GCA_937891035.1 uncultured Thermomonosporaceae bacterium
GGCACCGCGGCCGCTCCGTCGGCGGCGCGCGCCCGCAGGCTTCGTTCGCCGAGCACCACCTCGCCGATCCCGTCGAGGTCGGCGAGCGCCTTGCGCACCTCGCCGTCTCCCGGCGGCTCGGCCAGTTCGATCTGTACGGAGTCGCCGCGCAGCCGGCCCTTGAGTTCGTCCGACGTGCCCTCGACGACGATCCGGCCCTGGTCGACGATGGCGACGCGGTCGGCGAGCCGGTCGGCCTCTTCCAGGTAGTGGGTGGTGAGCAGGATCGTGACCCCGTCGTCACGCAGCCCAGAGATCTCCTCCCACATCTCCGCCCGCACCTCCGGATCGAGGCCGGTGGTGGGCTCGTCGAGGAAGAGCACTCGCGGCCGGTGCACCAGACCCATCGCGATGTCAAGGCGCCGGTGCATGCCGCCGGAGTAACCCCGGACGACCCGGTTCGCCGCGTCCCACAGGCCGAACCGCCGCAGCAGGCCGTCTACGCGTTCTTTGAGTTCGGCGCCGCGCATGCCATACATCCGGCCCTGGAGGACGAGGTTCTCGCGGCCGGTATCGGCCAGCCCCGCGCTGTTTCGCTGTCCGACGACGCCGATGGCGCGGCGGACGGCGTCCGGCTCGCGGCGCACGTCGTGCCCCGCGACCAGGGCGTTCCCCGAGTCCGCCCGGGTCAGCGTGGTGAGGATCTTCACCGTGGTCGACTTGCCGGCCCCGTTCGGCCCGAGCAGCGCGAAAAGCGTGCCGGGCGGGACGGTAAAACTGAGTCCGTCGAGGGCGCGTATCTGCTTGGAATAGGTCTTGACGAGGTCGCGCGCCGCGATGGCCGCACCGGCGTCTCTACCGGACCCAGCGGATCCAGCGGAGTCGCCGTCGGTCGGTTCGGGGAGCGCGTCAGGCAAGGAGTTCACGAATGCCCCCATTCGCGATATATCGTCTCTATCCCCGAGACGATACCGTTTCGCGAGCACGCGTCAAGATGTATCGCGTGACACCCGTGACTCCGTGTCGTAGGGATCTGCCGACACAGAGCGAAAGCACCATGCCCGGTCTGCGAAAACCAAGACACAGGCCGTTGACCAGGGGCATCATCCGTTTTGATCGTCTTTGTCGCAAGTGAGTAGGGCGGCTACAGTGCCGCAGACACCTTTGAAGTGGCCGATGGCGAGACGAGGAAGCCGTGAGCGGACGTCACAGCAACGAGAATCCACCCGGTGAGGGTGGTGACCACGCCGCCGAGCGGCCCGAGCCGCTCAAGGATGACGCCCAGGACTGGTTCACTCCTCGGAGGAACGCTACTCCTCCCGCTGACTCCTATGACGCCTCCTCCTATGACGCGCCGTCCTCGGCTGACGGCGACCCGTCGGATTGGTTCAGCCCGCGCTCGCCGCAGGACCCGCTGGACCCCGGGCAACCGCCCCGGAATCCGGCCGGCGGAGCCGGTCCCGGCGGGTCCGCCGGCGAGAGCAACCAAGGTGGCCTCCGTGGGCTAGGCGGGACCAGCGGGATCGGCGGGCCGCCGCCGGGCGGGTATCGCCCATCCGGCTTTACCGGCGCCTCCGATCCAGGGGGTTATCACCCGGGCTTCGCCGGCGCCTCCGACCCCGGCGGGTACCAGCACCGCGGGTTCACCGGTGCCTCCGACCCGGGCGGCTATTACCCCGGCGCCTACCGTCCGTACGACCCATCCGGCGCGCGGGCCGGGTCGAGCCAGGCGGCGCACTCGCACGAGACGACCGACCCCTACCGCCACGACGCGGCCGGCGGTTCGGGCGGTTCGGGCCCCGGAGGATCCGGCGGGGGCGGCGGCGACTGGGACGACGAGTACGGTGGCGGGTTCAGCGGTGCGGGCGCGACCCGGCGCCGGGCCGCGCGCCGGCGCCGCAGCCTGAGCGCGCTCATCGGCCCGCTGGCCGGCGCCATCGGGCTGACGATCCTGCTCGGCGTGGGCGTCTACGCGCTGGCCGACAGCAGCGCGGGTTGCTCCGGCGGGGACGCGACCACTCTCAACGTGGCCGTCGCACCCGACATCGCGCCGGTGGTCAACGACGTCGTCAACAAGTTCAACGCCCAGCGGCGTTCGGCCGGCGGGCACTGCATCAAGGGCATCGTCAAGGCGGTGGAGCCGTCGAGTGTGGCGAACCTGCTGTCCGGGCAAAGCTCGGGAAACGGCGCGGTCCGGCCCGACGTGTGGATTCCGGATTCCACGCTGTGGCCGACCGTCGTCCAGTCATCGCCATCGGGCGCCGCCGCCGTCCAGCTGTCGCCCACAAGGCTCGCCGAGTCTCCCCTGGTGATGGCGATGCCGAGGTCGCTGGCCGGCAGGCTCAAGAGCCAGGGCACCATCGCCAACCCCTCCTGGGACAACCTGCTGTCGGCCGCCGGCGCCTTCGCGGGCGGCGCGGTGACCAAGAACCAGACGATCCCGGCCAACCAGGTCCGCATCCAGATCCTCGACCCGCTGCTCAACTCCTCCGGCATGGAGGCGCTGGTGCTGACGAGGCTGCTGCTGACCAACGACCCGCGCGCGGACACCATCTTCACCGCGATCGTACGGAGCGTACGGGACCAGACCTCGCCCAACGTCAAGTCCCTGTTCGGCTCCTTCCAGCGGGACGGTGCCGGGCGGTATCCGATCCTGCTCACCTCCGAGCAGTCGGTGTGGAAGTACAACAAGGGCCGGCCGGCCGACCCGGCCGTCGCGGTCTACCCGACCGAAGGCACCATGATCATGGAGTACCCGTTCGCCTTCACCACGAGGGACGGCCGGAAGCTCCAGGCCGCCAACGTGCTCGCGCAGGCCTTCAGCTCCGACGACGCCAAGGACGCCGTCCATGCGCTCGGCTTCCGTACGCCCGACGGCCAGGCCGGCAAGCAGCTCGGGCCGGACAGCGGAGTCAGCCCGCGCCGGCCGCGGTCGCTGCCCGCGCCCAGCTCGGCCGACGTCCAAACCGCGCTGGCGGCGTGGACCAAGCTCACACTGGGCACCCGCATGCTGACGTTGATCGACATCTCCGGCTCGATGGCCGAGAAGGTGCCGGGCCGCGACATCACCCGCATGCAGGGCATCTTGCGGGTGATTCAGGGCGGGCTGGCCCTCTATCCGGACGACACCGAGGTCGGCCAATGGCTGTTTTCCACCAACCTTGCCAATAACCGGGACTGGCAGGAGACCATCCCGGTAGGGCCGCTGGGCGAACGGGTCGGCTCGTTCACCCGCCGCAAGCAGCTCCTCGCCTCCAACACCAGGATCCGGCCCAAGCCGAACGGCGACACCGGCCTGAACGACTCGGTCCTCGCCGCGTACAAGAGGATGCGGGCGAGCTACGAGCCCGACAAGTACAACTTCGTGATCGTCTTCACCGACGGAAAGAACGACGACCCCGGCGGCGGGATCTCCGACAGGACGCTCCTCAACACTCTGCGGAAGCTCCACAACCCCGACAAGCCGGTGCAGGTCATCATGATCGGCTTCGGTGGCGGCGTCGACCGTGCGGCCATGGACCGCATCGCCACGGCCACCAACGGCGTGTCGTTCGTCGCGAGCAAGCCGGAGGATGTGGCGAAGTTCTTCCTCGAGGCGATCGCCCGGCGGGTGTGCGCCCCCGAGTGCCCGGGCGGGTGACCTCGGCCGTTGTGCGGCACAGACTCAGGCCAGAACTTTTCAGGATTTCATCGCATGATCGTGTCAACCAGGTCCGCCGGCGAGCCGTCTGTTATATCGGAGGCCCGACGGGGAGCGGGGCCGTCGGGCCTCCATCTCGAATCCCCTGGGGCGCCACGTGACCTCTGACCCGTGGGAGGTGCGGGTGGCCGGATGGCCAAACGTCGATCGTCAAGCCGACCGTCGGCTGGCGTTGGCGCTTCGCGCGGGCGATATCGACGCGATGGCGCACATCTACGACGGTTACTCCGATCGGCTGTACGACTACTGTCACGCGCTCCTCCGCGATCAGCGCGCCGCGGCCGGCGCGCTGCACGACGCGTTCGTGGCCGCCCAGATGCACATCGGCAGGCTGCAGGACCCAGAGCGGTTCCGCGGCTGGCTGTACGCGCTCGTCCGCAACGAATGCCTCCGGCGGCTGTACGACCCCGCCCGGCCTGCCGAGCACCAAGAGGCCCCCGAGGTGGAGGACCCGTTCCTCGACCTCGATGAGCGGACCCGCAGGGAAGAGGCCAGGCAACTCCTGCACAGCGCGCTTTCCGGCCTCAACGGCAGGCAGCGTGAGGCGGTGGACCTCGAGCTACGCCACCAACTGGACGTACAGGAACTCGCCGGGGTGCTCGGGCTGCCGGTCGACCAGGCGGCCGAGCTGGCCGACCAGGCCAAGACCGCCCTGGACGACGCTCTCGCCGCCGCCATCATCGCACGCAGCGGGCGGGGCGAATGCCCGAGCGTGGCCGCCCTCGTCGACACGTGGGAGTGGCCGCTGACGCCGGCGGTCTGTAAGAAGCTGGTCCGGCACATCGAGACCTGCCCGGTCTGCGGCGAGCGGCGCCGGCGCAAGATCTCGACGACGCGGCTGCTGCAGGCGCTGCCCGTCGCGGCGCTGCCGCCCGACCTCAGGCAGCGGCTTTTCATCACCGCGAGCGCCGCCGACATGAACGAGGCCCGGCTGGGGGTCGCCCAGCGCGCCGAGCCGTTCAACGAGTGGGGCTGGCCGATCAGCCTGGACCGCAACCGCAACCCGCAGCCGTCGGCCGGGCGCGGGCGGGCGGGGGCGTCCCGGCTGTGGCCGGCCCTCGCGGCGGCCGCGTGCGTGCTGCTCGTCGTCGGCGCCGTCTTTCTCTATCTGCCGGGGTCATCCGACACGCCGGCCGGGCCCCCCGCCCAAGGGGCGATCGCCGGCACGGAAGACTCCTCGTCGGCGAGCGTGTCGCCGAGCGAAGACGTGAGTCTGAGCGAGACGCCCTCGCCCACCAAAACCCCCACGTCGACGCCGCCGACCACGCGGACCCCCACCCGCACGACGCGTCCGCCGGCCCCCCGGCCGACGACGCGCCGGCCCACGAGCAGGCCGCCCTCCCCCAAACCGACCACGGTGTCGGTCGCCGGCTGCACGGCCGGGCCCTCCGGGTTCTGCACGGTCTCGATCTCGGCGAACGGTGGCGCGGTGTCCTGGACCGCCGCCGCCTCCCGCCACATCTCGCTGTCCGAGACCAGCGGCACCATAGACGACGGCGAGACGGACAGCATCCGGGTGATCGTCGATGTCGACGACGCCTGCGACGACGGTCAGGAGAGCGGCGCGGTCGTCTTCACGCCCGGTGGCTCGGCTCCGGTGTCCTGGAGCTGCGACTGACCGCGCCCGACGGGCATCCGGCCCCTTTTTTCACACCGGCCCCCGGAATCGCTGATACGGGCGTTTTGCCTGTTCGGGAGCGGTTTGAGGAGCTGCGGAGGGTTGGCGCGTCCACACCAGTCCTGTAACTAACGCCACATAAGTCCCTCAAATGTCTGAAACGCGGGATAAATGATGGCAGGATCCTGTAAACCACAGCCCCGAGCCGGGCGTCACTCTGAGTGCAGATAGCCACGGGGCGCGTCCGACGTGACACATTCGGTTTGGGAGGATCTCGTGGCTGGTTGGCCAGGAATCAGCGACGTTGACGACCGTCGGTTGGCCGAAGCCTTGCGCAGGGGCGACACGGGCGCTCTCACGGAGGTTTACGACACCTACGCACCACACCTCTATGAGTACTGCCACGGCTTGCTCCGCGACCAGGCCGAGGCGGCCGGTGCGCTGCGCGACTCGCTGATCGCGGCTCAGGAGCACATCGGCAAGCTGCGCGAGCCCGAGCGCTTCCGCAGTTGGCTGTACGCGATCGTCCGCAGCGCCTGCCTGCGCCGCCGCGACGACCCTGAGCGGCCCGCGACGCGGCAGGAGGCTCCCGAGCTCGAGGAGCCGGCGCTCAGCGAGCAGGACAGGGCCAAGCTCGAAGAGCAGCGCCTGCTGGCGCACAGCGCGCTGGCCGGACTCACCGGCAAGCAGCGGGAGGCCATCGACCTTTCGGTCCGGCACGAACTCGACGCCGAGGACATCGCCGGCATCTTCGCCATCACGACCCCGCAGGCCAACAAGCTGCTCGGCGACGCCAGGGCGGACCTGACCAAGTCGCTGGCCGCCGCGATCATCGCGCGGACCGGGCACGACGACTGCCCGAGCGTCGCCGCGCTCGTGGACACCTGGCCGCTGAACCCCGAGGTGTGCCGCAAACTCGTCCGGCACATCGAGGCCTGCCCGACCTGCGGCGAGCGCCGTTCGCGCCGGGTGTCGATGAACCGGCTGCTCCAAGTGCTCCCGGTGGCGGCCCTCCCGGCTGACCTGCGGCTCGACATCATCACCGTCGCGACAGCGCCCGACCGCAACGAGACGCGCATGACCATCGCGCGCCGGGCCGAACCGTTCGACAGTCGCGGCTGGCCCACCCCGCCGGAGCAGGTGCGCCCGGTCACGCCGCCGCGACGGAACCCGCCGGTCCGGCTGTGGCCGGCCCTCACCGCCGCCGCCTGCGTCCTGCTCATCATCGGCGGCGTCATGCTGTTCCTGCCCGGCTCGGGCGGCAAGGAGGAGACGAGCAACGGGCAGGCGCAAGCGGCGGTGCCGAGCGACAGCGTGTCCATCGAGCCGTCGGCCGACGCGTCCGACCTGCCGCTGCCGACCGACGGCGCGACCGCAACGCCGTCCAAGACCGTATCGGCGTCGCCGAGCACCTCCAAGAGCGCCAAGCCGACCCCGTCGACGAGCCGCCCCCGGCCCCCCGCGACTCAGCCGCGGCCGGTCACGCCCGGGCGCCTTGTCGTCTCCGGCTGCCGGATGTCGTCCGGCGACCGCACGTGCGTCATCACGGTGAGCGCGAGCGGCGGGCCGGTGAGCTGGCGAGTGACCGGCACGTCCGGCAACATCAGCGCCTCCGGCGGCGGCACCCTGGCGGCCGGACAGTCCAGCGGCGTACAGGTGACCCGCGGCTCGTGCGGGCTTTTGCAGACCGGAGGCAGCGGCTCGGTCTCCTTCTCGCCCAACGGCAGCGCCGGCGTCTCCTGGAGGTGCTGACCACCGAGTGGAGCAGCGTGGTCGGTCGGGTTCAGCCGCTTTGGAGTACGCTGCCGCTTTGAATGTGCTGCTCCGGATGTTCAGCGTTCACGCTCGTCCCGGCCAGGGAGAGCGGGCGTCGAGGATGCGGTGGGCGCGCTCGACCAGGATGGGGACGGACTCGCCGACCTGGTCGAACCCCTCACCCACCGTCGCGTTCTGCAGGAACCTGGCGTGGATGCCCTCGAGCACGACGGCCAGCTTGAAACAGCCGAACGCGACGTAGTAGTCGAGGTCGGCCAGGTCGAAGCCGGTGCGGGCGGCATACCGCTCGGCGAACTCCCGGCCGGTGCCGAAGCCGGGCGCGGCGGTCACGGTCGAACCGACCGGGATGCTCAGCCGCTCCTCGTCGTCGGACTCGGTCCAGTAGACGAGCGTGAGCCCGAGATCGGCGAGCGGGTCGCCGAGCGTGGACATCTCCCAGTCGACGACGGCGGCGATCGCCGGGGCGGGCCCGAGCCGGACGAGCGCGTTGTCAAGCCGAAAGTCGCCATGGACGAGCGTGCCACCAGCGGAGCGGCCTGCCGGCGCCGGCGGCCGGCCTTCGGGCAGGCGCTCGGCGAGCCGGGCGAACAGCCGGTCGTAGTCCGCCGCGTACGCCACGACATCGCGAGTGGCGGCGCCCGGTGCGGTGGCGCCGGACGTGGCGGCGCCGGACGTGGCGGCGCCCGGTGCGGTGGCGCCCGACGTGGCGGTGCCCGGCGCGGCGGCCACCTGGCCGTCCGGTGCGGCGTGCGCCGACTCGGCCAGCGCGTGCAGATGCGCCGCGTGTGACGCTTCCCACTGCTTGCCCCAGCGACGGAGCTGGCGGGCCAGATAACCTTCCGGCCGACCGAAGTCCGCCAGACCGGCTGCGTCGACGTCGAGCAGATGGATGTCGGCCAGAACGTCCATCAGCTGTTCGCTGATCGCCCTGGCCTGCTCGGCCGGTACGTCCGCCGCGTCCTCGACCGTCCGCAGCACCCGGCCCTCGACGTACTCCATCACATAGAACGGAGCGCCGATCACGTCCTCGTCGGCGCACATCGCCAACGGCCGCGGCACCGGGACGGCTGAGCCGGCGAGGGCTGACAGCACCCGATGCTCGCGCCCCATATCGTGCGCGGTGGGCAGGACGTGCCCCAGCGGCGGCCGCCGTACCACGACGTGGCGACCGACGCCGCCGCCGGTCAGGTCCAGTCGGTAGGTCAGGTTGGACCGCCCGCCGGCGATGAGTTCGATGCCACTGATGCGGCCGGCGTCGGGCACCGCACCGCTCAGCCAGGCCGCCAACCGGGGGACGTCGATGCCGGGCACGCCGCCCGGAAGCTCAACGGTCATGACGTTCTATTAGAACGTATAGAACGAAGCTCGGTTTATCGGGGGAAAAGCCGCCCGCGCTTTCGCGGCCAGATCCGGCCGTCTTTTCGGCCGATTCGCCCACGCGACGGGAAGGGGCGCAGCTGTGACGGGAAGGTATGACCGTGCCATCTGGCACAAGACAGCGCCTGTTAGCCATGAAACCCTGCAGGTAGCGCTCGACTGGACTTATCCGGCAGCGTGGGTTACGAACGAGGGACTGGGCCAATCCGGGACACTCGATCTCGTCCGATTTGGGGGGAGCTGGCCGTGGCTGATGCATGGCTACCCACAGCTGGACGCATGCCGGCGAAGGTGGATGGCGGCGCGATGAAAGGAGGTGCGCCACGCACGGTCTGGCTCACCAACGAAGCAGATCCCCGCGCCGTATCCGCACGCTCAGTCGCGCAGACCCTCGACCGGCAGAATCGGGCAGTACATCTGATCTGGAATCCCGGCTTCGGTGACATCATCCAAATGATCCCCATCACCCGAGCCGGCCGGCTGCTGGTCGACGAGGTCGGCACCGAGGGGCGGGTCTGCGCCCAGGTTCTGGTGATCGGGCGCGCGCGGGAGCCCTTCACCGACGGCCCGCTCATCGGCGTCGAATCGATCGTCGCCTGGCTGGAGAGCTGGGGGGTGTGCCGTCGCTGGCCGGCCGGTCCGCCGTTGCCGGCCCCGCAGTCCTACGATGCCGACCGGGGGCGCCGACAATGGGCGCGCGGCGGGCATTTCGGCTGTTCACAGGTGCCGGGGTCGTCCACTCCCGATCCCGGCGGCATCGACATCCGCCGGATCACC
>CALAED010000239.1 GCA_937891035.1 uncultured Thermomonosporaceae bacterium
CGCCGCTCGTCCACAACGGCCGCCTCTACTCTCCTACACCGGTCATGACGAGGACGGCTCCACGTACTCGCCTGAGCCCTGAGCACCGGGTTCCTGGGGGGCCAGCCCGCCCCCTGGCTCCGGCCTTCGATTCGCCAAGGAGCGATCTCCATGAGCAGGAAACGAATCCGCGCGCTGCTGACGATGGTGGTCCTGGCCGTGGCGCTCACCCCGGCCACTCGGGCTCAAGCACTGGACAACGGTGTGGGCCGCAGCCCGCCGATGGGGTGGAACACCTGGAACACGTTCGGTTGCAACATCAACGAGACACTGATCCGGCAGACTGCCGACGCGCTCGTCAGCTCCGGCATGCGCGACCTCGGATATCAGTACGTCGTGGTCGACGACTGCTGGTTCGATCCCAACCGCGACTCGGCTGGCAACCTGCGGGCCAATCCGTCGAGATTCCCGAGTGGCATGAAGGCGCTCGGCGACTACCTGCACGCCCGGGGCCTGAAGTTCGGGCTCTACCAAGCACCCCTGGACCGTACCTGCGCCCAGTACTTCGGCTCCTATCCGGGCGCCACCGGCGCTCTCAACCACGAGGTCCAGGACGCCCGGCAGTTCGCCGCCTGGGGCGTCGACTACCTCAAGTACGACTGGTGCTCCCCCACCGGCACCATCGACGAGCAGGTACGCACCTTCGCGAAGATGCGCGACGCCCTGGCGGCCACCGGACGGCCGATCCTCTACAGCATCAACCCCAACAGCATCCATGAAAAGACCGGCCCGCAGCGGAACTGGGGTGACGTCGCCAACATCTGGCGCACGACCGAGGACATCACCAACGTCTGGAACTCCGGTCAGACCAACGGCTACCCGATGGGCATCCAGAACATCGTCAACGTCAACGCGCCCCTGTCGGGCTACGCCAAGCCGGGGCAGTTCAACGACCCCGACATGATGGTGGTCGGCCGGGGCGGCATGACCGACACCGAGATGCGCAGCCACTTCGCCCTCTGGGCGATCATGGCCGCGCCGCTGATCGCGGGCAACGACATGCGGAACATGGACGCCGCGACCGCCACGATCATGAAGAACCAGAACCTGATCGCCATCAACCAGGACCCGCTCGGCCTCCAATCGACCCAGATCAGCAACGACGGCACCCGCCGCGTCCTGGCCAAACGGCTGAGCAACGGCGACGTCGCGGTCGCGCTGTTCAACCAGGGCGGCAGCACGACGACGATCAGCACCACGACCTCGGCGATCGGTCTGTCAGGCAACTCCTTCAGCCTGCGTGAGGCCTGGACGAACGCCGTCACCTCGACCACCGGGGCCATCTCGGCGAGCGTGCCGTCCCATGGCACCGTCGTGTTCCGGGTCAGCGGTGGAACACCCAACCCCGTGTCCATGATCCAGGGCGTGGGGTCGGGAAGATGCCTCGACGTCACCGGAGCTTCCCAGGCCAACGGAACGCGGGTGGAGATCTGGGACTGCAACAGTCAGAGCAACCAGCAGTGGACCTCCACGGCAGCCGGTGAACTGCGGGTCTACGGAAACAAGTGCCTCGACGTGAACAACAACGGCACCGCCGACGGAACCAGCGTGATCATTTGGGACTGCAACGGCCAGAACAACCAGAAGTGGCGCCTCAACACCGACGGAAGCATCACCGCCCTGGGCGCGAACAAGTGCCTGGACGTACCCAGCAACTCCACGGCCAACGGTGTCTACCTCCAGATCTGGACATGCAACGGTGCCGCCAACCAACGGTGGACCCGCATCTGATCTCTCTCGGCCCGATTCGCGGCCCGTCCGTGTGAGTTCGGTGGCGGACACAAGTTGCCTCCTTTCTCTTATCGGGTGGCGCCTCGCACTGTCGGATGTGGGCGTCCGCGCGAGTGACGTCGTAGAAAAGTCGACTGCGCGGTCACGCTCCAGCGGGTCTATGTGTTCTTCGTCATGGAGGTCGGCAGCCGCTATCTTGAACCCCCACAGCCCATAGCTAGTTACGAGAAGGTCACACTCGGTATCATCGGTGGCCGTACCTCCATGTACCTCGACGAACCCCTCAACGGAACGGATCTGCGCGCAGATGGTCTCTACGTTCGGACACCACCCATGGACTGTCGAGGAGCTGGTGTCCGGGGTCGCTCAGGGCACCATCCGCCTACCGGACATTCAGCGTCCCTTTGTTTGGCCGAACGCCAAAGTCCGAGATCTGATCGACTCCATGTATCGGGGTTACCCGGTCGGGGAGTTGATGTTTTGGGCGAGCAAGAATCCAGCCAACACCAAGGCCATCGGCGCCGAGGCCAAGACCCAGGACGTGTCGTACCAGGTCGTCGATGGGCAACAGCGACTCACCAGCCTGTACGCCGTCATCAAGGGGGTGAAGGTCTGGCGGGAGGACTACTCGAGGGAGTCCATCAAACTCGCCTTCAACCCGCTCACGGAGCGGTTCGAGGTGCCCAATAGTTCCACCAGGCGATCTCCCGAGTGGATCAACGACATCGTGGGGATCTTCGCCGATTCCATCGACGCTCGTTATCACTATCTCGATGCCCTTCGCCAGGACCCGGCTCGCACGGTCGACAAAGATGTCGAACGACAGGTAGAGATCGCGATTCAACGGGTCGCGCGGCTTCGCGAGTACTCCTTCCAAGTCGTCCAGCTCAAGGAAGAGGTGACTCGCGAGACGGTCGCGGACATCTTCGTCCGGACGAACTCGGAGGGGGTGAACCTTTCCTCGGCGGACTTCATCCTCACCTGGATGAGCGTGTTCTGGGAGGACGGCCGGCAACAACTCGAAACCTGGGCGAGAAACTCGCGTTTCACTCCCGGCGAGATCGTCACCATCATGGACGAGGAGACCAACTGGACGCCAAAGAATCCCTACATGGCGTTCGACGCGGGCCAGATCCTCCGCGTCGCGATCGCCATCGGACTCCGGCGCGCGAAACTGCAGGACGCGTACAACGTGCTGCGCGGACGTGACCCGCGTACTCGCATCATTCACGCGGACCGGCGCGAGAAAGAACTCACCCGCCTCAAGGTGGGGCAGGGCCACGCCACCAAATCGCTGCACTGGGACGAGTTCCTGAAGGTCTTGGAGCGCGCTGGATTCCGGTCCAGAGCGATGATCACTTCAGAGAACACGATCCTGTACTCCTACGCGCTCTGGCTCATCGGGCGCATTGACTTCGGCGTTCCCGTGGACGAACTGCGTGAAGTGATGGCGCGCTGGTTCTTCATGTCGCAACTCAGCGGTCGTTACACCAACTCACCCGAGACTCGGATGCAGGAAGACCTCAACCGGCTCGACGGGCTGCCGCCGGTCGCCGCGGAGTTCGTGAAGGTGCTGAACAACCAGATCAACGCCGCCGTACCGGACGACTGGTGGCGGATCACCCTGCCCGACAATCTCGACACGTCATCCTCGCTCGCACCGGCATTCGTCGGCTATGTAGCGGCGCTCAACATTCTCGACGCGGACGTGCTGCTGGCCACCTCCAAAGTGAAGGACTGGATCAACCCCGGCCATACCACGATCAAGGGCATCGAGAAGCACCACTTGTACCCCCGTGACTATCTGAAGACAACGCTGGGAGTGAGCGACACCCGGAAGATCAACCAGGTCGCCAACTATGCGCTCGTGGAATGGTCCGATAACAACGCCATCTCCAACCGGCCACCCAGCGAGTACTGGCCTCGCGAAATCGCCAAAAAGAACATCGAAACCGCTCGGCGGAAGCGACAGGAGTGGTGGCACGCCCTGCCCGCCAACTGGTTCGAGCTCAACTACGAAGAGTTCCTCCAACAGCGCCGCCAGCTCGTCGCCAATGTTATCCATGAAGGGTTCAAGCGCCTCACCGACCCCAACTACGAACCCGACCTCACCCTGCCCGACGCCGCGCCCGAGCCGGTCCCGGCATCGGAGCTGCCGACCTTCGAGAACCTGGTGACCTCAGGGATCCTGCCTCCCGGCACCTTGCTCAAGCCCATCGACCCTGACCGGTCAACGGAGGCTGAAGTGATCGAAGACGGGTACATCAAGGTCGGCGAGCACCTCTGTGAAACCGTCGATCGCGCGGCTCGCGAAGACCACGCCGAAGCGGGCTCGGGATGGACCTATTGGCAGGCCCATCTCGATGGCGAGGATGAGCCCGTCGTCCTAGCCGACCTTCGCGCCCGCGCCGCGACCGTGATCGGCTGAACCGGCCGGCTCGCGGCACCGGCCGGTTATCGTCTGGCCACCGGCGCCGGACAAGCCGCGCCGTCAGCATTATGGCCACGGCCGACGCCCCGACGAGCGGGATGTCGATGAGCAGGTACTCCCAGCCGATCCGAAACTCGCCGCTGATGACCGTGGCCACGGCACCGAGGACGGTCACGACGGGGATGGCCATCCGCAACCGCATGGACAGCCGGACCGTGCCCATGAGATGGCCCAACAACGCGCCGCTGACGTTGGTATGGATGAGGTTTTCGGCAAGCGCGAGGTCGCCGGCCGGCGTGATCGGGATCCGGTCAGAGGCCGAGGAGTAGCCGGACGGCAAACACGCCGAGCACCACTGCCATGAATCGTTGCAGCAGCAGCCTGGTACGCCCGGTCAGGACCCGTTCCCGCATTCGGTAGACCAACTCGACGAGGATGATCAGCCAGGTGCTGGCGAGACTGAGGTAGACGGCCGCCAACACCACCATCGGGGAGATGGGCGGCAGGCCTGCCGGCACGAACTGCGGGAGGAAGACGAGCAAGAAAATCCCCGCCTTCGCATTGGTAGCGGCGGAGAGAAACCCGATCGCGAATGATCTACTGCCGGCCGGCTCGGTATCCGGGCCGCGGGCCGTGGCCGGGCGGAAGGACTCCCACATCGTCCATGCGCCCCAGAACAGCAGTACCGTCGCCCCGGTGACCTGGACGGCGATGAACAGGCCGGGGTGGGTGCGCAGCAGCAGCGATACGCCGGTTATGGCAAGGCACACGTGCCCGACACCGCCGGTGATCATGCCGGCGGCGGCCGCGAGTGCGGGCGCGCGGCGAGCGGAGCGCAGCACCGTCTGGGTGATGAGTGCGGCGTCCTGTCCCGGGGTGACGATCACTACGAGCGAACTGACGAGGAAGAACATGCTGATCATGATTTGACCTACGTCCTGGAATTCCGCAGGTGCTCGAAAACTGCGTCCGGTTCTTCCAGATGTCCGAACGAGCCGCTGCGCTCCAGCATGTGAAACTGCGCCTGCGGGGCGAACTCGACGAACTCATGGAGGTCGGTGGTCATTGCGCCTCTCCGGTCGTGATGTCAGCGCCGGCAACACGCTGGGCAAGGTCTGCGGCGACCAGCCGTGGAGTGGGGTGGCTGTCGTCCGCGGTGACGGCACGGCCCAGCGCCGACTGCCAGGCCGCGCGAACCAGTCCAAGACAGGTTTCGGGCAAGCGGTGTAGGCCGGTGTAGGGGTGTAGGTCGGTGTAGGCCGTGTTGGTCGGCCGCGGCGATTACCGGCCGGGTGGCCCTGGCTGTGAAGGGCCACCATCGAACGCCCTCCCGGTCCACATGAGGTCACCATAGCCCTGCCACGTGGCCGCTCATGTGGGCCTCACAGAAGCTGATGGGCGGCAAAGGCTTCCTCGGCGCCGGGCACGTCCAGGACGCCGGCGGACCGGAACGTCCGCACGGTGGCCCGGCAGACGTCCGCGTTGCCGCCCGTCTCGGCGTAGACGTCGGCGACGATGGTCGCCGCGGTCGCGCCGTCCACACCGGACATGAGCAGCGAGGCACGGACCGGCTCGACATCCCACGTCAGGCATGCCTGGACCAGTGCCGGCAGGGTGTGCGCGACCGGCTCGCGGAGACGGTGGTCCAGATTGGCCCACAGCTCGTGGAAGAACCGGGCGAAGAACCGGTGGTGGTGGCCCTCGTCCTTGGCGTGGTCCCGGGTGAGATCTCGCACCACGGTGATCACCGAGGGGTCGTTCGGGATCTCGATCAGCACGGCGGTGATGAGGGTCTCGAACACCACGGTCTGCAGCAGTGGCACCAGGGCGGGTTCGTCGGGCAGCAGGCGCCGCCCGGTCTCCTGGAGCCAGTCGACGATCCCGCCGTAGTTCCATGGTGGGATCGCCACACCAGTGGCGGATGCGATCTGATCGGCTATGTCCAGACTGTACAGCGAGTGGTAGCCCTCGTCGCAGTAGACCTTGAACGCGTCCAGGCGCATGGTGTTCGGCAGGTCCAGTCCCGCGCGGTTGTTGGCGATCAGCTCGGCGGTGGTGTTGACGACCCTGGTCTCCAGGTGCGTGGTCGAGATCAGAAACTGGTACAGGTGCCGGATCGTGAGTGCGCGCCGCTGTGACTCCGGCAGGTCAGCGAGCATTTCGTGCGCGAGGTAGGGCACAAGGCGCTGGGGGAAGAAGACCTTGCCGGCGTCGGTCTCGTCGGCGAACATCCGGCGGATCCCGCTCCGCACTCCCGCGATGTCGTACCACTGGTCGAAGGGGCTGTTCATGACGTCTCCAACGCCCGGATGAGGCGGTTGTTGCCGGTCGCGACGGTGCTGGCGTCGGTGGCGTGGCAGAGCCGGAACCAGCCCGGCTCCGGACACGCGAACGCAGTGCCCGGCAGGATTTTCACCCCCGGGCGGACCGCGGAATCCGTTGCCGCAGCGCATGCTCGGCCGCGGCGCTCACCGTGGGCAGGTATGGGCGCAGGTCGATCCATAGTGAGAAGCCACCAGCCGGCTCCAGGTAGCCGATGCCGGCAGCGGCCAGCAGATCCATCGCCGCGGTCGCGGACGCACGCAGGCGCCGCCGGCTCTCGGCAAGGAACTCCGCGACCCAGCCGGTGTCGCTCAGCAGGTTCGTGACCAGCGCCTGGGTGTGGGTCGACACCGGCGCGAAGCGAGCGCGCGGGCGGCGGTGCGCACCTCCGGGTCCCGGGTGTGCTCACCCACCATGCCGCCCTCCTCGGCGGCTTGATCCATGTTGATCCCGTCATGAGGCCGCCACTCGCACGGGTCGGCCGAGGGTCAGTGACTCAAGCACCGAGCACAGCCGGGCCAACTCCTCCGACGAGTTGTAGTAATGCACCGATACCCGTAGCAGGCTGGTGAGGCCCCGCATCTGCATGTCGACGCATGCGGCGTTCTCCAGGCATACCCACGTGTTGATACCGGCCCGCTGCAGCTCCGCCCTGACCGACGCCGCGTCCCAGCCTCGCACGATGATGGCGACGGTGCCGCATCGTTCCTGACCGCGGTCCAGCACCGTCACTCCTGGGATGCGGGTGATATCCGTACGCAGGTTCGCGGCCAGTTGCCGGATCCGTGGCCAAGTGTGCTCCACTCCCCACGCTAGCGCGTAGTCGATGGCGACACCGAGTCCGATGCGGGCCGCGCAATTCGTCTCCCAGGTGTCGAACCGGCGGGCGGCAGGAGCGAACCGGTAGCTTCCGGCGGCCCACTCGACGCCGTCCAGGCCGAACATGGCAGGCGTGAGCTGCTCGGCGAACTCCCGGCGGGCGAACAGGAATCCGGTGCCACGCGGACCCCGCAGGTACTTGCGGCCGCAACCCACGAGCATGTCGCAGCCGATCTCCTCGACATCGATGGGCATCTGCCCCACCGACTGGCAGGCGTCGGCCAAGAACGGGATCCCGTTCTGCCGTGCCACCTGGCCGATCAGTGCCACCGGATAGACCAGACCGTCGTGCGTCGGCACGTGGGTCATCGCGATCAGCTTTACGCGCTCGTCCAGCCTGCCCCGCAGTTCCTCCACGTTCACCAGACCGTCGGCATCCACGGGCAACACCTCCAATCGCACCCCGTGGCGTTTGGCCAGGTGGAGCAGGGAGAGGTAACAACTGCCGTATTCCATCGGCGAGATGAGCACGCGATCGCCGGCCCGCAGCGGAATGCTGGCGAGTGCCGTTGTCCAGGCCCGCGAGGCGCTGTCGAACAAGGCGACTTCCTGGCTGTCGCAGTTGAGCAAGGCGCCGACAGCGGCATGCCCACGTTCGATTGCCTCCTGGGCGCGTTCAGCGGCCTCGTAAGGTCCTATCTCGCTCTCCAGCCGCAGATGGCTCACTATCGCGTCGATGACGGGCTTCGGTGTGAGGCTGGCACCGGCGTTGTTCAGGTGCGCGACGTGGTTCACGCCGGGTGTATCCGCCCGCGCCTGCGCGAGATCGAAGTTCATTCAGTCAGCTCATCTCTGCCAGTCGGGCGTAGCTGAATCAACCACCCTTTGGCTTATGGTTTGGTGAGGTCGCCCAGTACGGGGCACACCCGGTGTTCTGGCAGCGGCCGGTGGATGCCGTAGCGGCGTTGCGCTCCGGCGAGCCGGCCGTACGCGTACGCCTCGTCGCGTCCCCGGACCGGCGCGTGGATCCGGGCGTCGGTCCGGTCGAGCAGCTCACGGAGCAGGTGTGCGCCGAGGAAGCCGGTCGCACCGGTCAGGAACACCTGCCGCGGGTCGCGCCAGTTCGGCTCGGGACCGGCATGGGTGACCCGGGGGACGTCACATTCGACGTCGGGCCGCCGGCGGTCGACGGGGGCGGTGCAGGTCTCTTGGGGTACCCGACCGGCGCGCACAACCTCCTCGACGCTCGAGATGAACGCTCGCAGGGTCGGCTCGTTCAGCAGGTTGGTCACCAACAGGTAGTTGTGCTCGTCGTCGATCCCCAGTTTCTGTTGGACCTGTGCGACCAGTTGGACGGCCGGCAGCGAGTTGCCGCCGACCGCGAAGAAGTCGTCGTCCGCTTCGGCCCGGCCGGTCGGCAGAGTCGAGGCCCAGGCCCAGGCCCAGGCCACCATTTCGGCGACCGACCCCGCGCCACCGGGCGTCGGCGACACCGGACGCGGCGCCGGTAGCGCGTCGCGGTCCAGCTTGCCGCTC
>CALAED010000240.1 GCA_937891035.1 uncultured Thermomonosporaceae bacterium
GCAACATGGACTCGAAGTCCGCCTTGACCTCGCCCAGCTTGCCGGAGATCTGGAACAAGGCGGCCATGCCGCCGGCCTGCAGCCATGCGTGCGTGCGGTCTCCGATGTCGGAGGACGACTCGACCTCGAGGGTGATCGGTCCCGGCGCGTTAGCGTTGACGACGGTCGGCCCCGTGATCGAGGCGGCTAGGCCGATCAGGGTGGCGCTTACCGTACTGGCCAGCATCGTTGCCGCGCGGGATGGTTGCCGCGTACCAGTGTGGTCTGGCGGACCGGAGACGGTCAGCGACGGGGCCATGCTCGGCTTCCGGCCGCGCCATCGTGCCAAGACCTCCCGGCAGCCGGTGGTGACGATAGCGGCCGCGACGACGATGATCAGCCCGAACGCCAACGCCGGCCCTCCCATTGTCGCGGCGGGCCGCGGCACTGACCCGGTCAACGGGGTCGGTCCGGGACAGCCGCCGCCAGCCAGGCTCAGCGGCCCGGTGCAGCCGTCCGCGAGTACCAGCGTCGTCGCCTCCAGGATTCCGATCAGCATCGCCCAGCCACCGGCGGCCACGCCGTAGGGCACCGCGGGCGACGGAGCAATCGCGGCGGCGAGGGCCGTGACGATCGCAGAAGAGACGATAACCGCGAGGGTCAGCGCACCCATGTAGACCGTGTAGTCGAGTTCGCTCCAGTCCGCCGACCACGGGTGGCTCCGCCGCATGACCGCCTGCGCCACGGTCAGCATCGCCAAGCCACCGGCCACGGCCCCGAGAGCAAGTGGGAGCAGCCGTCGCGGCGGCGAGGGCCGCCGTCGGTTCCGCACCGACAACCACATCCACCCGGCCACCGTGACAAGCCACAGCAGAACAGGCCCAATGACCGCCATCTGATCGGTCGCCAGGACCGTGGCGGCTGGTAGCCAGTGGGTTAGCGGCCACGGAAGCGCTGACCAGCCGCCGCCCCTAATGACGGCGCTGTACTCGTCCAGTCCTGAACTCGTCCACCAGCGCAGATAGTTGATGCACAGACCGCCGAAGCCGACGACGGTCACGGCCATCGCGGCCCAGAGCAGCCCCACCCGCCACCGGCGCGCCCCCACCAACCGGCAGCACAGCCGGGCCATCTGCGCGATCCACACGCACACGATCAGCGTGATCGCGAACGGCACCGCGACCATCCACGGGCGCTGCGGCAACGGGGATCCGGGAGTGTCGAGCAGGACCATTACATCGCCGAGCACCAGACCGGCGCCGAGCCAGACACCCTCCCGCCAGCCGCTGGTGGGCCGCGATCCGTGCTCGCTCGCGTAGGTCACCGAGTTCCAGATCAGGGCAGCGGCAACGCAGAGAAGCAGCCCGACCAATGTCCAGTACGACCAAGTCAACAGGGCAAGCCGAGCAAGGCCGAGAGAGATGCTCGATGCCGCGAGGGTAGTCGCCGCGCCAGCGGCCACGAACGGCAGCGCGGTCGCGCGGAACAGCGCCGAATGGTCGTGCAGCGCCCGCGCCCGCTCTACGGCGCTGGGATGGTTGTGCAGAAGCGGCCAACGCCTCCTTGCCGCCGACAGCCATCCCGGCAGGTCAATGCGGCTGAGCCCCGGCACGATGTCGGCATGCAGTTCCCGCGTGCGCAGGATGTCAGCGCGGGCGAGGTAGACGACCGCGAGCAACGCGCCGAGAACGGCGAACTTCCTCAGGCCGTCGCCCCAGACCGGGAAGCCGACGGCAGGGGACCTGATGTCGAACATCGAGTACGCGATCACTGCGACGGTCGGCACGAAGACAACGGCGAGAAACGAGCGCCAGATAGTAATGGTGACGTAGGTCCAGTCGACGTCCCCATTCCTGATGTGGTTGAGCTCGTGCCGGACGACCGCGTCAAACTCGGCCGGCGCGCTCTCCCGACGAACGACCAAACCGGCATGCAGGACGACCAAGTATCGCCCGAAGGCTCCGAAAACCACCCCGCCGGGCCTGCGGTTATATGGGTCCAGCAGAAAACGCACCCGATGCGCGGGCAGCCCGGCCGCCGAGCGCAGCCGCGCCAGATGCCTTTCGAGCGACGGGGCCCCCAGCATCTCCATCCCGCCCACAACTGGAACATCGAGCCGAACCAGCCCGCGCCGGTGGCACCGCCACACGGGCACCGCCGCATAAGAAATGACCGCGACGGCCAGGAAACCCACGATGCCGAACAGCGTCCAGTTCCAGAACGACCCGGTCACGGCGCCGTTCCACTCCATGCACCGCGCGTACATCCGCTGCGCGACGGCGCTCCCCGGCTGGTCCACCAGCCCAGCGGCTATCTGACAGGCGTTGTCCCGGGCGACAGCGCTCTCGGGACGCTGCACGCCAAGAACCTGGAACCAATAGTCGTACCGACCGTCCCCGAACCGCGCATCTGTCCGTCCGCCGTTCCTGCTCCTAATCCAATTCAGACGCCGTGTCGTCTGTCCAGGAACGGACGATACGGCCGATCGCCAGTTCTGCTACCACGTGCGCCTCGCTGTGCGGCATGCCAGCGTCGATCAGCGAGTCCACGATCAAGTTCCCCACAACCCTGAGCTGCTGCGGGGTCAGCTCGGGAACGGTGACCACGCGGCGGGGGCGCCGAAACAGCCGTGCAAGCCAGCCGCCCAGGCGCGCCAGGCCAGACCGTGTCGCCGCGCCGACGGCCTCGCGCACACCTTCATTGATGGCAACCCACAGCACGGCAGTCAGCACGCCGACGAGTTCACCGATGCCGAACCCGAGCACATCCCGTCCGCCGCTACGGTGGAGCCGACGCAGAATCCGTTCGTCGCTCGGCTCCATATGGAGCGCTTGGAGCACGCGCAACTCGTCAGCGGGTGCGAGCCCCTCGTCCACCGCGAGCATCACGGTGTCGGAAACCACATCGCGTAGCCGTGGTAGCGCCATCCCAGGCCCTCCGCTAGAAGCCCGCCTCGTCCCTGACCATGACATCGAACCCCAGCTCCACCTCATCGGGCGAGATTGCTTTCAACTGGCCAGCACCGTCCCCGCAGCACACGCAGCAGAATCCACCGCCTCGAGCACGCGCCCCGGCACCCTCCGCGGCGCCGCCAGCCGAAACCACCCCTCCGAGACGATCTCGAACAACAGCAGACGGGGGTGGGCCCGGTCCAGATCGATGTGCCGCGGGACCGGGCGGGCACGTTTACCCCGGTGCTGGTCCCCAAGCGGTCCGGGCGGGTCGCCGGCGGCCTGGACGACATGATCATCAGTTTGTACGCGCACGGCATGTCCGTCCGCGACGTCCAGCACCATCTGCGGCAGGTCTATGGCACCGAACTGTCGCACGAGACGATCTCGCGGATCACTGACGGTGTGCTGGAGGAGGTGAAGGCCTGGCAGGCCAGGCCGCTCGACCCCGTCTATGCCGTCATCTTCTTGGACGCGATCGTGGTCAAGGTGCGCGACAACCACACGGTTGCGAACAAGCCCGCCTACATCGCGGTAGGCGTCGATACCGATGGGGAGAAACACGTCCTGGGGATCTGGCTGGCCAAGACCCCGCTGGAGACCGAGAGGCGCGACGCGGTCCTGCGCACCGGAATCCTAGGTCAGCCATGCAGATGGCCGGTCTCTTTCTCGTACTCCTCGAGCCTGCTGAAGGCGGGTTGTAGCGCGGGCATCATCGCGGTGAACAGGTTCGACTTCACATTGCTGTATTCGTCCACGACGGGTGCGATGGTCGGTGTCCAGTCGGCGGCGAAGTGGATGACGCCTTGGATCACCGTCCGGTGCCGGGTGTCCAGCCATGCGGGGCACTCCGGCAGATGCGATGCAGTGGCACGGATGCGCTGGTACTCCGCCTTCTTCAGCGCTGGGATGAATAGGACCAGCCGGTGGGGAGGCAGCAGCCGGAACGCCTCGGCTAGCTCCCACATCGTGCCCTCACTGATGCCCAGAGTCAGCACAGTCAGCCGCGACCGTCGCATCAGCTCGCGCACCGGTTTCTGCCAGGCCTCGCGCGGCAGGTACATGCGCACCGCGCCGACGTGCGGCAACTGCTCTCCCGGTGCGCCGACCGCGACCAGCGGCCCGACCGGCCGCAGGATGTCGGCGACGTCCTCCTCCGCGGACCGCCGGGACACTAGGAACCCGGTCATGGCGCCACCCGTCAGGCCCGGCATCGGCACCTCGTGCAGGGCCGTATTCCGCTCGTCGGCCTCGAACGAGCGCAAGTACAGCACGTAGGAGCCGGCCTTGAGGTGGTGATGACTCGGAATGAGGCGGGATCGGTGCCGCCTCGCCCGCAGGAACGTTTTGCGCCCCTGAGTAAACAAGAAACCGCCGAGAACCATCGTCCATAGGGTGATGGAAGTCTGCCACCACGCGAGGTAGCGGACGCCCAGCATCACGGACAACCCGCCGAGCGTCAGGACCAGCCCCACCAGACAGCACACCCAGGCCGCGACCCACAGCAGCGACCCCGTCCACGCATTCCTGCGGATCGGCCGCGACAGGAGCTCTCGGGCCTGCCGGATGCGGGCGCGGTTCAGCGTCTCGCCGCCGTATAAGACGGTGAACAATCCGGTAACACCGATCAGGAACCCGTTCGGCTCCACCCAGTCCGGGGTGATGTCGGGCCGCTGCAGCACCAGCATGGGAACTGCCGTCAGAACGAGCCCGGCCAGCATCATCAGATACCCGAGCACCCGCAGTCCTGTCTGGGCGGGCCGGGCGAGACCACCGGTGCCGGTCGCGGGTTCCGGTGTGGGATCACGGAACTCCCAGTAGCCGCTCCAGGCCAACCGCTTTCCCTGCTGCGGCAGCCACAGCACCATGCCGAAGAGCACCGTGGACAGCGGAAGCACATACCTCCACCACCTGTCCCACCACTGTGGGAACCGTTCCGGCACCAGCCACACGCTGGCCACCAGCAGCCCGACCAGCAGGAGCGGAAATACGGTCCGAAACAGCAACCCGACCAGCTGCTGGCGCATCCGCCGTTCACAAAGCCCGGACAACGCCAGCATTCCCACGGACCAGATCAGCACCAATCGGAGTACCGACGTGGGCGACAAATCCATGGCTAATCGTAACTGTTCAGGTCGCGGGGTGTGATTTAGGAATGTGCGGGGATACATGGCCGGCCCCTCGGCGAGCCATGACGTCGCCCGTGCACGCAGGTACCTCGCCCAGGTCGTCCAAGATCCGGGCGATGTCCGTGGACTCGGCTACAGCCTGTACCTCAGAACGTTCGGGCTGGACGAGCGCGCCTATGCCTGTGCCAGTGGCGAATTCGTGGAGGAAGGCATGGCGGATGGTGGTGGCCAGCCGGTAAGTGGGGGATCGGGTTGGTCAGGCTAGCCGCCATGCCGCCGCTGGACGGCTTGACGCGGCGGGGCCGGCAGCGGCGTTCACGGCCGCCGGGACGGGCCGTGTCCTCAGCATCCGCAGCGTCCTCGTCCACGGCATCTGCGGCACCGTGGTCTGGCTCGCCGGATCCTATGCGAAGCCGCGTCGTGGCCGAGATAAGGGCCGACGCCCTCGCCGCCCCCAAGCTTCCCTACACATGGATGTAGGGAACGGGTTTCGCTGTCCAAGACACTGTCCGGTTTGTCCAAGCGGTGTCCTGTTGGCGATCCTGTTATCCAAGAGGATGTTGGTGGACTAACACGCCGGGACGGATGGTGGTTACGGTCTGCGGTGGTGCGTGCGCTCGGAGTTCGACCCGGTAGGCTTCTGAAGAAGCCTAGATGATCCTCTCGGTGCTGTGCCAACGCTTGTTAGTAGGCTTTGCTTGGAGCAGTGGTCTTGAATGTCGTGGTGGCAGTACGCGATCTTGGGTGCCCTTGGCGGGGCGCTGGTCGAGTCCCTCGCGCTGTTCAGGTGGATCAATGTCTGGAAGAACGCGCGACGTACGGCCATCGGTACGCTTAAATCGTCGCCTCCGACCTGGCGACGATACGTGGACGTGCAGGCACATGTCTGGTTGCTGCTGATCAGGACGCCGCTGGGAGCTGGGGCAGCAGTGCTGTTCGGTATAACGGGGCAGATCAGCGGTTCGTACGCCGCTGTCGCGTTCGGGTTCGCAGCCCCCGCGGTCTTAGCCCAACTCGGATCGATTCCTCAGGTGGCCGACCCTATCAAGGGCGGAACGCGGAAAAATACTCTGGCGGGCGATCCTCAGGGGAACCGATCGGATCGCCACGAAGTCCAGCCTCTCGAGAGCGGTGGTGCCACGTGAGTGTATCTGCACTGCGCCGGGCTCTTCGGCGGACGTTCGGCAGGACCGACGTACACCAAGCAACACAACCGCCGGCCATCACTGGCTACTCAACCACTCGCCGCGTCATCGCACAATTGTTGGGGGTCAGACTACCTCACCGTCATGTATCACAAGCCACACCGGCGTTCACATCAGCGGATGCCACGAGATTCTACCTGCCACCACGTGGCACTGTAGAGCAGAATCGGTACGTCCTCGGCGCAATTGAAACGATCCGACAAAGGGCGGTTTACGGCATCGACCTCGGTACCAGCAATTCCAGCATCGCTTACGTCGACGACAACGGACGGCCGGTGAGCATAAGGAATGCGGTCGGCGACAAAGCGACCCCGTCAGTGGTTTATTTCGAGGGGCAGGACAGGGTCGTGGTGGGCGCGGCTGCGAAGAATTCTGCGCTTTTGGTTCCGCATTTGGTGGCCACAGATATCAAACGGGTTATGGGATTGGACACGTCTCTCACCTTCCATGGTGTTTCGTACACCCCGGAGATGATCTCCGCACTCATCCTGAAAGAGCTCACGGATAGCGCGGCTCGAGACACCGGTAGGGAGGTTCGTGATGTGGTCATCTCGGTGCCCGCCTATTTCGGTGTTGCTGAACGTGAGGCCACCCGTCGGGCCGGTGAGATCGCTGCGCTGAACGTGTTGGATGTTATCGCCGACCCTGTATCCGCAGCTCTTTTCTACGCCCAGCAGAGCAATCATGGCTCTGACAGCGAGCGCCACCTGCTGGTATACGACCTCGGCGGTGGTACATTCGACACAACCGTGATCCAGATTCAGGGCGACGACATACACGTGATCTGCACCGATGGCGACGCCCGGCTGGGTGGCGCCGACTGGGACGAGAAGGTGAGGGCGTATCTGCTGGACGCCTTCACCACTCAGCATCCGGGCCTGGATCCGATGGCTGATGAAGTCTTCATGCAGAACCTCGCGATTACCGCGGAAGGCACGAAACAAGAGTTGAGCGTCGTTCCCACCAGGCGTCGGATGCTGCGGTTCGCAGGCAAGGCCGCTCCGGTGGAACTCAGCAGGGGGCAACTGGAAGAGCTGACATCAGACCTTCTGGAGCGAACGCTGACGATCACTGAACGGACACTCGACAAGGCGCGGCGCAAAGGGGTGCAGCACATCGACGAGGTGATCCTTGTGGGTGGGATGACAAGGATGCCAGCAGTCGCTATGCGCCTAGCACAGCGGTTCGGACTGGATATCCAACGCCATCAGCCAGATCTGGCTGTGTCAAAAGGTGCGGCTCTGTTCGCGTCCATCACCCAGGCACGGCAAGCGGTCGCTCGGAGGATTCAAGATTCGGAAGAGGCAGATCCACGGGACGCCCCTGTGGCCGGGGGAGCTGCGAAGACGACTGGCCCGGAACAGGAAATTGTCGAGAATACAGTCGATCCGCCGGACATTCAGTCTGAAGCGATCATACGTAGACAGATCACTACGGTCGTTTCGCGGAGTCTCGGCGTCAAAGTAATAGACCACCATAACGCCACCCAGCCTTACATGCGTTCTTATATCGTCCACCTTCTCCCCGCCAACACACCGCTGCCCGCCATCAGCCCACCTATCAGGGTCGTTACTGGTACAGACGAGCAAGTAGCAGTTGATATAGAAGTTTGGGAACAAAACGGTGCTGCCGATTCCAAAGAGCTATCAGACAACCATATGGTCGGCAGGGTCAGACTACGTTCAGAACCCCGCATACCTACGGGGTCTCCGATCGAAATCACATTTTCCATGGACGAGACTGGCGCGCTTACCGTCCACGCCATGGAGCCGCAATCCGGCCACGAAGTGCGCTTCGACCTCCAAATCGGCGAAATGGACCAAGTCGCCGTGGACGCTGCACGAGCGGCGGTACATGAGGTCAGCACCTCAGGGCCCTAAATCATAATCCGCCACACAAATTCCTGACCCGATTAGCGACGAGCACAAACGTTGGACCGCCAATCTCGTTCCCTACAATGAATGTAGGGAACCAGCGAGGATGAGCATTCCGTCCTGGGCTTTCGCCGGTAGTTGAGCAGTCGTCGAGCGCAGCACGCCTGGATAGTTGAACAGCTCTCGCGGAAGGCGTGGATCCTCGAGAGCCTTGATCTCTCTGGCTAGCCGATGACGGAGCGTGCGCTCACGCTCGCGTCGATACAGCCGATGCGGGCGGATGCTGCACCATAGCTGACGGGCTGCAGGAAATCGTCGCGACATTTGGAAGCCCATCTCCGAAAGCGCATCTGTTTCCCGGCATCGCTGTCGTCCTCCGGGCGACGCGGATCTTGACACTCGCTTCCGTCAGGTCCACCGGACCATGTGCCGACTTGGAAGTCGACCCACACCGGCACATTCACCATGGCTCCCCCTCGTCAGTTCGGTGACACAATGTGGCGTGTGGCGCGACTCGTCGGGCTGGTCGCTGGTGTCGGTCGTTTGCTTGCCGATGCTGAACCGTGCGGCGGGGTGAGCGCTGGTCGATGTTGAGACTGTCAAGGGCTTGGGATGGCTTTTCGTTCTGCTCGGTTGAAGGCGATTCTCGGCGCTTCGCCCGAGACTGCCACCTATGACCAACTTGCCGGGCTTGTCGGCAACGAGGCCGCTGGCGACGAGTGCCGTCTCGACCGCGGAGGGGCCGGGC
>CALAED010000241.1 GCA_937891035.1 uncultured Thermomonosporaceae bacterium
AGGTCGAGCGCGTCTCGCGCCACCACTTCGCCGTGCGCGGCGTCCGCATCGAGCTAGGGGAGATCCAGTCCTGCCTGCGCCGGTATCCGCGGGTGTCCGAGGCCGTCGTCGTGCCCCGCCGCGACCCGCAGGGCAGGGTGTCGTCCCTGACCGCGTTCGTCGTACCGGCGACCGCTGACCCGGATCCGGCCGCGGAACCGATC
The DNA here is from genome assembly GCA_937891035.1 of uncultured Thermomonosporaceae bacterium. Lineage (GTDB taxonomy): Bacteria > Actinomycetota > Actinomycetes > Streptosporangiales > Streptosporangiaceae > CALAED01. The sequence goes on from CALAED010000241.1 coordinate 204, forward strand.
ACGGCCCCGGCCGCGGGCCCGGCGTGGGAGCGAGAGCTACGCGATCACCTCGAGGCGACACTACCCCGATCCATGGTGCCGCAGCGTATCGCCGTCATCGACGCGCTGCCGGTGAACGCCAACGGCAAGGTCGATCGGCGCCGGTTGGAGGCGCTGGCGTCCGGGGACCGGCCGACCGACCCGGCTGCCCGGTCACGATCCGCGCGGGGCGGAGCGGCCGACCAGCTCACCCTGGCGGTCGCCGAGGTGTGGGCGGAGGTTCTCGGGCTCGACGAGGTGCCCGCACCCGATGCGGTCTTTCAGGACCTGGGCGGCACTTCGCTGGCGGCGATGCAGGTGGCCTCGCGACTTAACGGGCGGTTCAGCGTCAATGTCAAGCTCACCGATCTGTACACCAAGGCGAGCGTGACCGAGGTCGCCCAGTTGTTGCGGGAGCACCGCACCGAGTCCCCGCCAATGCCGCAGTTGGTACGCAGGCGCCCGCGATGATGCGCGGATACGCGGAATACCGGGGGCCTGCCGGAGGACGATCGAGTCAGCCGGCGAAGACGCCATCTTCTCGTGCCCGGGCCGCGAGGTCCACCTTGGTATAGGTGGGCCGGCCGGCCTCGAGGTACTTTTCCTTGATCCGTTCCAGATAGGTCTTCACGGTCGTCGGGCGTATCCCGAGCATCCGGGATACGCCCTGAAGCGTCATCCCCGATGCGTAACAGGTCAAGACTTCGCGCTCTCGCGGCGAAAGACGCGGCCGCTCGATCGGTTGGCCGTATGGGCGGGCGCGGGTGCCGTCGGAACCGATCGTCCGGGACTGCGTTACGGCCGTCCGAACGGCCTGAGCGACCACGTCCAGTCGGTGATCTTCGGTGGAATGAGTGTCATCGAGTTCGGCGCGGACCATGAGGGTCATGCGATCGAACCGTGCGATCGCATCCAGTTCCGCGGAGTCGGGATGGTCCATCGTCAGCAGATCGTGCGCGCCGCCGATATTCCCCGCCCGCAAGAGGCTGTGTGCTCGAAGCATCGCGGTCGAGGCCGCGTACCGCCGCAGGGCGGTTCGATCGACATCGATGCTGTGGGAATCGGCGCCGAACGGGCGGTCCGGCCCTTCATCGCCCGCCGCGTTCGCCGTCACTACCATATGGGCGGCAACGCATAGTTCGTCGTTCGATGTAGCATGCGCGATCTCGAATGCGTACGCGGCGGCTCGGCTCACCTCGTGGGGGCGATCGAGCCACTGGTACAACCGGGCCTGAAGGATGAGCAGATCCGGCAGCAGATAGCCCTGGCCGCTTCGCCGGGCGAGTTCGATGGCGCGTTCGACGTGGCGAAGCGCGTTCTCGTGTCGTTCGAGGAAGGTCTCCGCACGGGCGAGCCAGTTGAGTGCGTCCAGATTCCCGGCCAGTTCGGCGTCCGGCAGGTCATCGACGACCCGAGCCGCCTTGTCGACCTCCACCAGTGCCTCGGCGATATTCCCGGACAGGACATGGATGAGACCGATCAGACACGATGCGGCGATTCGAACTTCGTCGTGCTCGTACCAGTGTCGGCACACATTCTCGCTTCGTTGGCGAGCGGTCGTAAAATCACCATCCAGCATGGCCAAATAGGCCAATTCTATTTCTCCGGCCGCCCGGTGCACCCCGGCGCCGCTGAAATACCTGAGCTCGGTTTCAAGCAACGCGCTCGCCACTGCCCTGTTACCGCGGATCCGCTCCATTCTCGCGTACCGCAGCGCCGTCTCGACGCGCTGTTCGGTGCCGGCGTCGAAGTCGCGCAGGGTCCTACGGAGGATATTGTTGCAGTCCGCGAGTTCGCCGCGCGCGCCGAGCGCACGAGCCATGAGCAGTTGAGCGTCCACGAACGCGGGTCGCAGCGCGGGTATATCCACGGTCAGGCGCTTTGCCGCGGTGAGCCACCTCATCGCCATGATGGGGGTATCGGTCAGAATGGAATCGGACGCCTTGGTGAGCAGGGCGACCGCCTCCGCGTCGCCGATCTGCGCCGAGCGCTCGGTATGGTGGGCTTGCAGGCTCAGGCAGGCTCCCCGGCGCGCGAGCGTTTTGGCGGCGCGGGCGTGGGCGGCGAGCAGCCAGCCCGACCCTGATTTGGCGTAGACGACGCTGCGCAATAATGGATGGCGGAAGATAAATTCACGAAAACCGGAGACCCGGATGACATCGTGCCGTTCCAACTCATCCAATGGTGCGAGCACGGATGCCTCGGCGATTCCGGCGACGTCGGCGACGAGTTCCGGGTCGAAGGGCTCTCCGGCGACGGCCGCGGCCTGCGCGACGATGTGCGCCTCCGGGCGCAGACCGCGCAGTTCGTCGAGCAGTATCGCCTCCGCGGCCCGCGGGATGTGCGTGATGAGCAGGTGTCTGTGACCCGTCTCCTCGACGGAGTGCACGTTCGCATGTGCGAGCGCGGCAAGATAGAACGGATTTCCGCCGCTCAGTTCGGACACCTTGGCGCGACTCGACGGGTTCACCAGGGAGCCGAGCAGTTCCGCCATGGCCGCCGGCGGCAGCGGTCCCACCTCGACCCGCGTCTCCCGCCCGGCGTGTGCCGACCGGGCGAGGACCGACGACAGCCTTGCGGATGCCTGCCGCGGGCGGTAGGCCACAACGATGGCGAGCGCGGCGCGAGGCGGATGGGAGATGACCTGGTTGAGAAGCTCGATCGATGCCTCGTCCGCCTGGTGGAGGTCATCGAGTATGAGCGCGCTTCCGAGCGGCTCGCTCATCGACTCAAGCAGCTTCAGTATCAACCGCGACATCCGGTGGACTTCGGCTCCCGCCAGGTTCGCCGTTGGTTGCGATGGCCGGCTCAGGCCGGGCAAAACCATGTCGAGCAGCCGGCTGCGCTCGGGTCCGAGCCACCGCGCGGCGTCATCGGCGAGGTGGGTGCGGTAATCGTCGAGTGCGTCGACGATCACCCCGAAGGGGAGATCGCGCTTGGACTCCGCAGCCTGCCCGGAGATTACCTGCATGCCGTGCCGACGAGCGCGATCGGCCCCCTCATCCAGCAGCCGGCTCTTGCCGATTCCTGGTTCGCCGTACACTTCTACGAGTTGGAGGCCATGCGTTCTGGCCCGCAGGAGTGCCCTTTCGATTCCGGCGAGTTCCTTACCGCGTCCTATCAGCGGTGTGGGCATAGGCCACTATCCCCCGTTCGTACGACCAACCCAGCCTTGTCACGTCGGCTGACAGGTGTCAGGGAGAACCTTATAACACGAAATATGAACTGAGAAGGGCTCATCTCGTCGAGGCAGGGCAAGATCGTACAAGACTCTCGACAGCGGGATGCGTAAGATATACCGCGCGCTCGTAGGGTTCACCCGGAGTTGAAAGGACGTGACGCAGTGAGTGAGGAGCCAGCGGTGGCCGAAGGACCGGCCAAGGCTTCTGTCATCTGGGATACCAAGATCGCCGTCGTGCTTCGCGATGACCTCGCGGATTGGCAGAAGCTAAACGTGACCGCTTTCACGATCAGCGGCATCGTCGCCACCGTCGAAAACGTCGTCGGCGAGCCATACGTCGACGGTTCTGGCAATACTTATCTTCCCATGTTCCGGCAACCGGTCCTGGTATTCATCGCGACCACCGATAAACTACGGCAAATTCATGATCGCGCACTCCGTCGTGCTGTACCGATGGCGATCTATACCGAAGATCTATTCGTCACGAATAACGACGAAGACAATCGCGCCATGGTCCGCGACGTCGAAACCGAGAAATTGAATCTGGTCGGGCTGGCGCTGCGGGCGGACCGCCGAGTGGTCGATAAGATCGTCAAAGGGGCCGCACTGCACCCCTGATCGTCCGGACCGCGGTGCCCGGGGCGTGTCACCTCGCTCCGCCCGGTGTACGCGCGGCGACCAAGATGGCCTGTGCGGATCGCGCGACCAGCCCGTCGCCATCGTAGAGGTCGGCGCCGGCCAGGCCGACGGCGCCGGGCTGCACGAACGATGACGCGTCCAGGCAGAGCCACTCGCCGCGGGGCGCACGCACGACGTGGACGGTCAGTTCCGGTGGGATGAACGACCAGTCAGTGATCTCACGGACCGCGCTGACGCCGTTGGCCGAGTCGACGGTAAGCGCGACCCGCTGGATGGGAGACGGCACCTCGTCGGGCAGCAGCGGCACGCGCGGTCGCATCCAGACGGTGGCCGGGCCGGGCGTGCCGTAGTCGCCGCGCACGAATCGCCATTCGGTCGCCGCAAGGAAGCCGCAGCGCCACTCTGGGTGGTCGGTGGGATCCCGTTCCGCCAAGCCGATGGGCGACGGCGGAGCCGGCACCGCCTGTTCCGTAGGCGGAAAGTGCTCTGGCGCCGGCGCCACCGCCCACGCCGATGCCGTTACCAGCGGTTCCGCACCGTCGCTGAGCGTGGCCCTGACGAGCTGGATCCGCCGCCCGTATCGGTCCATCCGAGCGGTGGCGCTTAACGGGAGGCGGGGTATCGGCCGGAGGATGTCGAACGTCAGCCGAGCCACGACGAGCCCGGCCCCTTCGCGGCTCAGGAGCCTCTCGATCGCCCGGGTGAGCAACGCGGCAGGCGGCCCGCCGTGCTGGAACCGCGAGTCCCACGGGCCTTGGGTGTGCTCAGTCGCCAGGTAGGTCTCGCCGTCGCCGGGTTCGTAAAAGGCGTCGATGGTCGCCATATGGGCCCTACTCCGTCAGTGCGGCTTCGTCACTGTGGCGCCTACCGGCCGGCCAAGGCCCGCTCGACGCCGTTTCCGTCGGATATCCCGAGCGAGAACTGACGGGGCGTCACGCCGATGTACTTCTTGAAGACCCGGGTCAGGTGCGCTTGGTCATAGAAGCCGGCCCGGGCCGCCACCTCGGCGATCGGCGACCCGGCGGCGAGCAGCCGGCGGGCCAGGCGGAGCCGCAGCCGGGTTTGGTAGGTGTGCGGCGGCATGCCGACCTCGGCGGTGAACATCCGGGCCAGCCGGTGCGGACTCGACCTCGCGATGTGGGCGAGGACCTGCAAGGACACGTTCTCCGTCGAGTGCGCCTCCAGGTAGTCACGAGCGGCGGACACCGCCCGATGGCCACCCTTGATGGTCTCCTTCGGCGGCCGGGCGTAGCTGTAGCGGTCGAACAGCAACGCGCTGACCCGGATCAGCATCTCTTCCTGGAGCAGCCGGCGGCCCGGCGTGGTGAGCGCGCGATGTGTCCGATCCAGCAGCGCGACGAGCGTGGAGTCCCACACGACCGTATCGCGGAACGCGAGCCGGGGCGGCCGGCCCGCCTCCGGGGTCAGGAACGGTCTCAGCACATCGGTGTCCAGGTAGAGGACGCGATAGCGATATCCGGCGGAACTCGCGGCTCGACCGGTATGCGCGCGGTCGGTGTCGAGCAGGAACACGCTGCCGGCCGGCGCCAGGAACCGTTCGCCGCGGTAGTCGAACGAGACCGTCCCGGTGTCGACCAATGCCACGGTGGCCGCGTCATGAGCGTGCTTGGCGTATTCGTGCCGGCGGAAGCGGGCGTGTAGAACCTCCACACCGTCGATGGCGGGACGCCACAGGACCGAGAAGTCGTCTTCCATCAACCCCCCATTCCTCGCGCCCCCGGCCTCGTACCTATGAGGGGCCGCATAAGCGCGCGGACGCGTTCAGCACCCTCCTACCCTAACGGCCATGTCGGCGTCCTCCGATCGCGCCGGTGATCGGGCGCCGCCATCCCTCAGGCGTCGCGACGTGAGATCAGCACGGTGGCCAGGCCGAGCGCGACCGCCGCGTACGCCGCGCACCAGCCGGCCGCCGCGCCGGGCGACAGGGCCCCCGGTTCGAGCGCGTACATCTGTTGGCCGAGGCTGGTTAGCAGGTACGGCTCGACGCGGGCGTCCCATGGCGCCGGGAGCGCGGGCACCACCCACGGGGCGACGAAGACCAGGCCGAACAGCACGGCGATCCCACCCGCCGTGTGCCGGATGATCGCGGTGAGACCGAGCCCGACCAGCGCCACGAGGCCCAGGAACGCCCCGGCCCCGAGCAGCGCGCGCGGCACACCGGGGTCACCGATCCCCACGTCGAGTCGGCGGTCCGCCAAGATGGGCCGTGCGGCGGCGAAGGCGCCGAGCGCGGCGGCCTCGCCCACGACGAACGCCGCCATACCCGCTGCCACCGCCTTGGCGGCGAGCACGCGCACTCGCCGCGGCACCGCCATGAAGGTCGTACGGATCTGGCCGGTGGCGTACTCCGAGCCGATCGCCAGCACCCCGAGCAAACCGAACCCGACCTGCGTGACGAACAGGCCCGACAGCACCGCCGCCAGCGGGTCGAAGTCCTCCCGGTCGGCGGGCGACAGCGCAGCCCAGTGGGTCACGACGTTCTTGGCGGTCAAGACGCCCGCGGCGATGGTCAGCCCCGTCGTGACGAGTACGGTCCACAACGTCGAGCGGACCGACCTGAGCTTGATCCATTCCGCGGCGAGTACATCGGCGGCGGTCGCCCCGTTCATCGGACCTCCCCGGCGCGGTAGTCCTGGTGAGCTTCGGTGACGTCCATGAAGACCTCCTCGAGCGAGGCGTTCCGCGGGGTCAGCTCGTAGACGGGGATGCCGTGGGCGGCGGCGAGGCCCCCGATCTGCCGTTGATCCAGGCCGGTCACGGCGATGCCGCCGGCCGGCTCGGCGGCCACCGTCGCGTCCCGCGCGGTCAGCAGCGCGGCTAGCTCGTCGTCGCGCGCCGACCGTACGAGCACGTCGCCCCGCGCGGTCAGCCGGACGAAGCCGGCCACACCGGTGTCGGCGATCAGCCGGCCGCGGCCGATGACGATCAGATGGTCGGCGGTGAGCGCCATCTCGCTCATCAGGTGGCTCGAGACCAGGATCGTGCGGCCCTGCGCGGCCAGCGACCGCAGCAGCTCGCGGATCCAGCGGATGCCCTCGGGGTCGAGCCCGTTGACCGGCTCGTCCAGCATCAAGATCTCCGGGTCGCCGAGCAGCGCCGTCGCGATGCCCAGGCGCTGCCGCATGCCGAGCGAAAAGCCGCCGGCCCGCTTGCGGGCGACGCCGGTCAGGCCGACGTGCTCCAGCATCTCCCGCACCCGGGCCCGGCCGATGCCGTTGCTGCGCGCGACCCAGAGTAGGTGCTGGTAGGCGCTGCGACCGCCGTGGACGGAGGTGGCGTCGAGCACCGCGCCCACATGGTGCAGCGGCCTGGCCAGCCGCCGATATGGACGGCCGGCGACCAGTGCGGCGCCGGAGTCGGGCTCGTCCAGGCCCAGCACGAGCCGCATGGTCGTTGATTTTCCCGCCCCGTTCGGCCCCAAGAACCCGGTCACCCGGCCCGGACGCACCTCGAACGAGAGCCGGTCGACGGCGAGCGTCGACCCGTACCGTTTTGTCACATCGCGTACCTCGATCATGACCGCCACGGTGCTCGACGCGCCCGCCGCGCCGCGTCGGGCCGGAGTCTGGACTTGGCCGTCCCGCCGGCGCCGTACGCCAACCGGGGAAGCCGCCGGCCCGTACATCTCGAGGATGATCGACCGCATGCGGATGTACGGCCTGGATCCGCGGCCTATCGTCGGGTGCATGCCCCCCGACGAACCGCGTCCGCCGCTGACGAAGCGGCTGCGCCGGTGGCATTGGGTCGTCATCGACCTGCTGTTCGGCGCGATGTTCGTCGTCGCGGTCCTGGGCGGCATGTCGCCGCGGTCGGACCTCGAGTCGGCGCTGGTGCTCGCCACGGTGCTCGCGGCCGCAGCACGCAGGCTGTGGCCGCTGGCGACTCTCGTGGTCGTGCACGCCGGGGCCTGCCTCATGACGATCATCGGTACGGGGACCGTCGGGGTCATCCCGCAGGCTTTCGTGATGTACTCCGCCGCGCTCGCCCTGCCCAGGCTCCGCTCGCTGGCCGTCCTCCTCGCCGTGCTGGCGACGAACGCCCTCGCCATCTACAACGGCAAGACCTCGGTCGGCGGCTCGCCGGACAACCCCCGGGTGCTGATCGCGAGCAGCTTCATCGCCACCGCCTGGGCGGTCGGCTACGCCGTCCGCCAGCGCCGCGCGTACGCGGCGGCCATGCGAGACCTGGCGGAGCGGCGCGCCGAGGAACGGGCCAGGGCGCAGGTGGCCGAGGAGCGGCTGCGCATCGCCCGCGAGCTGCACGACGTCGTCGCGCACAGCATGAGCCTCATCGCCGTCCAGGCGGGGGTGGCCAACTACGTCCTCGCGGCCCGGCCCGATGAGGCGACGCGCGTGCTGTCCTCGATCGAGCGGGCCAGCCGCGACGCGCTGCGGGAGACGCGCCGGCTGCTCGGGCTGCTGCGCGACGACGGGGGAGCGCGGCTGGCCCCCGAGTTCGGCCCGGCGCCCGGCCTCGATGACCTCGGCGGTCTCATCGCCCGTACGAAAGACGCGGGCGTACGGGTCGACCTTGAGGTGCGCGGACGGCGCCGAGCGCTGCCCGCGGGGGTCGACCTCGCCGCCTACCGGATCATCCAGGAGGCGCTCACCAACGTCGTCAAGCACTCCGCCGCGCGGACCGGGCGGGTCCTGGTGGCCTACGAGGGTGACGGCGTCCACATCAAGGTCACCGACGACGGCCGGGGCCGTGCCGCGGGCGGCGCGCTAGAGTCGGCCGGGCACGGCATCGTCGGCATGCGCGAACGAGCCGGTCTTTACGGCGGGGACTTCCGCGCCGGCGATTTCGCGGCCGCGGCCCACGCCCGCTTCCC
>CALAED010000242.1 GCA_937891035.1 uncultured Thermomonosporaceae bacterium
CCGGTGTACATCGTGATCATCACGACGCTGGTCACCATGATCCCCGGGAGCACGAACTGCAGGTAGTCACCGGTCGATCCGGCGATCGCGCCCCCGAACAGGTAGGTGAACATCAACGTCATCATGATCGGGAACGCGGTGACGTCGAACAGTTGCTCCGGGACATGCTTGATCTTCAGCATGGCCCGCCAGCCGAACGCGGCCGACGCCGAAAGCGCGGTGGGCCGGGCCGGGCGAGCGCTGGGCGCAAGCACGGCGCCCAGGGTCTCGGCCACCGGGGTGTAGGCGGCGGTGGACTCTGTCGTTGTGGTCATGCCGCTTCCTTGTCGGTCTCGGTGTCGGTGGTGGGGTGGCCGGTCAGGGTGAGGAAGACCTCGTCCAGGCTGGGCTGGCCGAGAGAGAAGTCGTCGACGGTGATGCCGGCCTGGGCCAGCTCCGCCAGCGCCCGCGAAGCCTGCTCGGCGGCCCCGCGCTCTGTCTGCTCGCCCGAGATGCGCGCGGTCAGTGCGACCGGATCGGCGTCGAGTTGGACCTGAGTGCCTAGCGTCAGGGACAGCAATCGCTCTGCCTCCGGCCGCTGCGCCGCGTCCCGCAGCCGCACATGCACCGCGCCCGCGCCGACCGATGACTTCAGCTCACCCGGCGTACCCTCGGCGATGACCTTGCCGCGGTCGATGACCGCGATGCGGCCGGCGAGGTGGTCCGCCTCGTCGAGATACTGGGTCGTCAGCAACACAGTGGTGCCATGGGCGACGACCGTACGGACGATCTCCCAGACCTGGTTGCGGCTGCGCGGGTCGAGGCCCGTCGTGGGCTCGTCGAGGAACAGCAGGTCCGGGGTGTTGAGGATGCTGGCCGCAATGTCGATCCGGCGGCGCATGCCACCGGAGTAATTCTTGACCAGACGGTCGGCGGCATCGGCCAGCCCGAACGCCTCGAGCAGCTGGGCGGCGCGGTCCCGGGCGGCCTGCTTGCGATGTCCCAGCAGTCGCGCCAGCAAGACGAGGTTCTCCGTTCCGGTCAGATCCTCATCGACCGAGGCGTACTGCCCGGTCAGGCTCACCCTGCCGCGCACGGCATCCGCCTCGTGCACCACATCGTGGCCGAAGACCCGGGCCGAACCGCCGTCCGGACGCAGCAACGTGGCCAGCACGCGGACCGCTGTGGTCTTGCCGGCGCCGTTCGGGCCGAGCACGCCGTAGACCATGCCCGCCGGCACTGCCAGATCGATGCCGTCCACGGCACGGGTTTTGCCGAAGACCTTGACGAGACCCGAGGTCTCGATGGCCAGCTCCGCGGTCTGACGAGTCATGTTCTGTCCTCTCCGGTGTCCACATAAATGATCAAGAGACGTAGGGTCGCGCGGCGCGGGCTTCGCGCAACGCGCGGCCCCACCAGTCGAGTTGGTCGAGCATTGTCTTCGCCGCCTGGCGGGCCCTGTCGGCGGCGACCGGCTGTCCGTCGCCGTCGAAACCGTCGTCCAGCAGGTTGAAGCGCACGGAGTCGCGTACCACCACCGTGTGCAGCTCGGCGAAGACCGTGCGCAGCTGCTCCACGGCGTACACGCCATCCGACCCGCTGCCGTACGAGACGAAGCCGACCGGCTTGGCCTGCCATTCGTCGTAGGCGTAGTCGATCGCCTGCTTCAACGAGGCCGGGAAGCTGCGGTTGTACTCAGGGGTGACGACCACGAAGGCCTCCGCCTGGCCGATCAAGGCGGTGAACCGTCTCATCTGCTGCGTCGCCAGGTCCGGATAGCGGGCGGGGAAGTCGAAGTCGACGAGATCGATGGTCGCCGGCTCCATGTCATCGCGCCGGCCTGCCTCGGCGACGAACCAGTTGCCGATGGCGCCGCCGGTCCGGCTCACCCGGGTACTGCCAATGATCACCGCGACTCGCAGCGCCGCCGCGGGCAGATAGTCGGTCATCGGACGTCTCCCGGTGTTTCTGGCCGTCACCTTGAAGGCGCCAGACGCGACCCGGCGGCCGCTAGATCCAATCTCGCGAGCGCCGCCCGGTGCTGGGTTCGACCCGTCGATCGGCGGACCCACCCTCGGACGCCCCAAGGCCGTGCCGTAACCTGGGCATATCCCTCCATGGACATATATATAGCCCGATCGAGGCCTACTCCGGGCACTCACGGAGGGAGCAGCATGGCTTACCGCCCGTCTCAGGCGACAGCGAGGCCGAACACACCCGACGACCCGTACACGGGAATGGTCCAGCGCTTCGGCGGATCGTGGCAGACGACCCTCGGCGTGGGGCTCATCACGCTGGTGTTGGGCATCATCATCGTCGCTTGGCCAGGGGTCACCGTCACCGTCGTCGCCGTCCTGTTCGGCATACAACTGCTCCTCTTCGGCGCCTTCAACATCGTCCGGTCGATCGCGTCGGGCGACGCGAGCGGGGGCACGCGGGTTCTCTTCGCCCTGCTCGGCGTGCTCTCGATCGCCGTGGGCGCGCTGGCGCTGCGCGATCTCTTCCAAACCATCGAAGTGATCGCCATCTTGTTCGGCCTGACCTGGCTCATCGGCGGGATCATCGAGTTCGTCAGCCTGGTGGCCGGGCCTTCGCGACCGGGCCGCGGCTGGTCGATACTGCTGGCGCTCCTCACCGTCATCGCCGGCATCATCGTCCTGTCGTATCCGACCCCGTCCCTGGTGACGCTCGCGGTCATCTTCGGCGTCTGGCTGATCGTCTGGGGGACCATGATGGCGTTCCTCGCGGTCACCGGCCGCTCCGCCGAACGCCGGGCTCGCCGCCACATCCCCGCCCATCCCTGATCCCGGCCGCCTCCTGATCGACGCCCCCGCCGCCGGCGGAGGCGAGATCGAACCGTTGACCGCATTCGAGGCGCGTCGGCTGCTGGAAGCCGCAGACGAGCGGCCGAACGGAGCGCGCTGGATCGTCGCCTGGCGCTCGGGCCGCTTCAAGGCGAGGCGCTCGGCCTGCGGCGTTCCGGCCTCCCCCAGGGCAAGAGCAAGCGCCGGGCGTGCTGCCCGTCGAGGACTGGATAGCGCCGGTCCGCTTGCCGGACCAGCAAGATTTCAGGTATCGGATATCCAAGAAGCGGCGACTCGATAAATCTGTCTATCTGCGGCCGATTCCAGACGAAGCCACACATAAAACCGGCAGACGAGATGCGCCTGTCCTCATGGCCGAACGAGGGGACGAGGGGACGCTCTTGCTCAGCCGCCGTACGAGTCCCTCAACATCGAATCCTGACCCGAGTGGTGACTCGTTGAGATGCGGGTTCGGCCTCGAGTAGATCGTCACGATCGGCGTCGTCGAGTGCGAGCGGTTCGAGACCGCGACGGGCCGCGTAGAGGCGGCCGACGTCCCGACCATCGCCCTTGGAGTAGCAACCACCCCTGATTGCGTTTCCAGCTTTCCGGGCGGCTCGCGTGGCCCTTGAGGCTGTTGACCTTCCCGCACAACATGTCAGCGTGGGCTCGACGCGGAGCCGTGGTGTCTATATTGCACCCCTTCAGTGGTAAAAGTAAGCGGGTTCACCATTTTTACATCTAAAGCCGGACGGAATTTCCCGCTTTTGCTCTTTTGTGATAGGACATTGGCCAGCATTTGTCAAATACCCCCTGGAAACTTCTCTCGCTACAGCCTTATTGTCGGAAACAACGACGACGGGAAGCCAGTTATGCCCGTCGTCGCGAAACACATCATCTCAGCGGAGGGTGAAGGACCTTACAATGCTGAAGAAGATTGCTAGTGCCGGTATGCTGACCGCCGCGATCGGCGGGGGGCTGCTCACCGCGGCCCCCGCGCAGGCCGACGAATACTGGAACTGGGAGGAAGAGAGCAAGGTCAAGGTAGGCAATTTCACCCAGGTGTGCCGTAGCATCGGAGTCAACGAGGCCAAGGTGGACCAGGACAACAAGGCCTACAAGAACCACGGCAAGGTCGACCAGGACAACGACAGCCGCGTCGCCCAGGAGAACAAGGGCTGCTCCAATGTGGCCCTGATCAACCACTAGCCAAGTACTGATACTTCGGCCAGCGAAGGCCCTGACCCTCACGGGTCAGGGCCTTCGTCACTATGCATTCAGCAAATACAAACGTAGCGTAGAAACTCCCAATTCGTGCCGGTCTCAGCGGGCACGAGGCTTCAACGATGGTCCCGACAGGTGACTGGGTCTAATGGCATATGAGCGCCGTCCTCTGGGGGCGGTACCCGTCAATCAGTGGTGGCGACCATAGCGGCCGCTGCGGCGGTTCCGCGAGGTAAGCATGGTGACCGTCGCCGGCAGTGCGAGCGGCACGCGCAATGGCGCTCGGACGCGGGACCCTCCGCCCAAACTGCTGCAGGAGCCGGGCAAAGCATGTGGGTTCACCATTTCAATATCCAAAACCGGACGAAAGTTCGAGCTTTGCTCCTTTCTGAAACGACATTGACCGTTATTTATCACATATACGCTGGAAGATTTCTTCGCTCGCGCCTTATTGTCAGAAACCATGGCGCCGGGAAAACCCGTTTTCCGGTGGCCGCCGAACACATGAGCTCAGCGGAAGGTGAAGGACCTTACTATGCTGAAGAAGATTGCTACAGCCGGTGTGCTGACCGCCGCCATCGGCGGAGTGCTGCTCAACGCGGGCCCCGCGCTGGCCGACGACGGCAAGGACGGCAAGGGCGGACACAAGACGGACGTTAACAACGTGCAGATCGTGCCCATTCAGCTGTGCCGCGACGTCCTCGGACTCAACCTCCTCAGCTACGAGCGGGAGGACGGGCCCTGCGCGAATGGGCCGGTAGTCGACAACTAGCCCAAGAAGGCTACTTCGGTCGCGAAGGCCCTGGGCCACAGGCCCAGGGCCTTCGCTTCTGCGTATTCAACGGACACCACGGCCTGGTGTAGAAAACCGCTGCACCAGGCTGGTGCCCATGGAGCCGCCTGTCGGAATCGAACCGACGACCTGTTCATTACGAGTGAACCGCTCTG
>CALAED010000243.1 GCA_937891035.1 uncultured Thermomonosporaceae bacterium
ACGCCGATCGCGTACGCGACCTGGAGCTGGCAGCGGTCGGCGAGGCCCGCCGCGACGACGTTCTTCGCGACGTAGCGCGCCGCGTAGGCGGCCGAGCGGTCGACCTTCGTCGGATCCTTGCCCGAGAAGGCGCCGCCGCCGTGCCGGGCGAAGCCGCCGTAGGTGTCGACGATGATCTTCCGTCCGGTGAGCCCGGCGTCGCCGACCGGGCCGCCGACCACGAACCGGCCGGTCGGGTTGACGTAGAACTCCGGGCGCAGTGCGGCCGGGTCGTACAGATCTTGCGGGAGCACCTGCGTGACCACCTCGTCCCACAGGGCGTCGGGGAGCTTGCCCTCCGCGCCATCCTCGTGCTGGGTGGAGATCAGCACCTTGACCACGCCGGTGGGCCGGCCGTCGTCGTCGTAGTGGACGGTGACCTGGGTCTTGCCGTCCGGGCGCAGGAACGGGAGCAGGCCGGCGCGGCGGGTCTCGGTCAGCCGGCGGGCCAGCCGGTGCGCGAGCACGATCGGGGTCGGCATCAGCTCCGGCGTCTCGTTGGTGGCGTAGCCGAACATCATGCCCTGGTCGCCGGCCCCGGCCTGGTCATAGGCATGGGACCCGGAGCCGGTGCGCACGTCGTGGGACTCATCGACGCCCTGCGCGATGTCCGGCGACTGCTTGTCAAGCGCCGTGATGACGCCGACGGCGTTGCCGTCGAAGCCGAACTCGCCCCTGTCGTAGCCGATCTCGCAGATGGTCCGCCGGGCAATGCCGGCGTAGTCGAGGGCCGCCTGCGTGGTCAGCTCACCGGCGAGCACGACCAAGCCCGTGGTCACCAGGGTCTCGACCGCCACCCGCGACGTGGGGTCTTGGGCCAGTGCCGCGTCGAGCACGGCGTCGGAGATCTGGTCGGCCATCTTGTCCGGATGCCCCTCGGTCACGGACTCAGAGGTGAACAGGTAGCCATCCTGGCTGCTCATGGGTCGTTCCTCCCGGGTCTCACGCGCGCTGCCCGGCGGGGGCGCCGGTGGCGGACCGCTGTCGGTCATCGGGCGGTGCGGACGCCTTCCGGGCCTCGGCCGCGAGCTCTTGCCGCACCTGCTCGGTCCCGGCCACCATGGCCCGCAGCTTGGCCCGCGCGACCTCGGCGGGCTGATGCCGCAGGCCGCAGTCGGGATTGATCACCAGTCGTTCGGCCGGCACGTACTCAAGTGCCCGCCTGATGCGCCGCGCGATCAGCTCAGGGGTCTCCACCTCCGCGCTCTTGACGTCGACGACGCCGAGGCCCAGCGACCGATCCCACTCATACGCGCGAAACAGGCGCAGGTCGTCGAGGCCCCGCCGGGCGAACTCGAGCACCAGCTGATCGACCTTCGCGGCCTGTACGGCAGGGAACAGGAAATCGTAGTGTCCCTCCCACAGCGGGCGCGCATAGCGATTGCCGTAACAAACGTGCAGCGCCCAGGTGGCGGCGACGCCGTCGGTGACGATGTTGACCGCCTCGACGGCGAGCTCGACGTCTTCTCGGTAGCCGGCCAGGAACGGCTCGTCGATCTGCAGCAGCTCGGCGCCGGCGGCGACGAGCGCGCGGGCCTCGGCGCCCAGCCTCCGCGCGATCGCCCGCACCAGGTCCGCCTGGTCCTTGTACGCCCCGGTGTCGGTGATCCGCCGGGACAAGGAGAACGGCCCGGTGAAGGAGAACTTGATCGGGCGGTCGGTCTGGCCGCGGGTGAAGGCGAAGTCGTCGGCGAGCCCGAGGCTCGGCTCCGGGTCCTCCGGCAGCGGGCGGGTGACCTCGGCCTCGTAGTAATCGAAGTAATAGGTCTTGGCGTGGTGCGGCACCAGCACCCCGGGGATGCGGGCGAGGAAGTAGTCGACGTCGTTGTCGCGGCGCAGTTCGCCGTCGGAGACGATGTCGATGCCGGCACGTTCCTGGTCCTTGATCGCGGCCTTGATGGCGATCTCGTGGATCTCGGCCAGGTGCTGGCCGCTGATGCGCCGCTGGTAGTAGTCGGTCTTCAGCCGCTCAAGCCACTCGGGGACCGAATACGAACCGACGACGGTGGTCGGCAGCACCGGTTGCCGTTTTCGAGCCATGGCCTTTCGCGCTCCTCGCTTTACCCTCTAGTCGCGTGCCTGGGCGGTGAGCGTCTTGACGTTCGCGCTGGGCCGCTGCTTGAAGGGGCTGAAACTGACGTCGAACCCGCGGCGGTTGCCGATGAGCTGAAGCAGCGGGCCGTTCACCCAGTTCACGACCGAGCCGTCGTACTTGCCCGGGCCGTAAAAACCCGTCCGGTACTGCCGCCGGTCGGTCAGGAACAGGTCGTGACACTGCAGCCGGCCGTACGGATGGAGCAGCCGCAACGTGTCGGCGAAGCTGCTCAAGGTGCCGTTGTTGACGTGCATGCGGATGTCGCCGGCGGCCTCGAGGACCGACCGGAGGATCTCGCCGCTCAGCGACGGTGCGATCTCATAGAGGTCGAGGCCGGCCATCGGCACGTAGCGTTCCTGGAGCCGCAGCCCGTTCCACACGTCCCGCCAGAACGCGACCGCTCGTTCCGTGTCGGGGAATCGGTCCGGCAGCGAAACGCTGAGCAGCTCGGGCCCCAGCCGCAACAGCCGGTCGATGACCGTGCCGAGATCGCCGGGAGGTCGGTCGGGGTTGCCCCGACCGGGAGAGACAGGCCCCAGGCCGTAGGTCTGGGCGATCGTGCGGGCGGCCGCGGCGGGCAGGTAGGCGCGCACCTCCACCTGGTACATCCGGCCGTCGATGCAGGCCACCTCGTCGGAGGGGAGATTGTCGTAGAGGTTGGAGATGTAGACGAGGAACGCCTTGCCGGCCAGGAAGCCGAGCGTGTGGGCCGGCCGGGTGGCATCGAGCACGAGCGCGTTGACCCGGTCACCGTGGTGGGCGACCGCCTTCCTGGCGCGTTCCAGCACGTGCGGCGAATAATCGCCCATCAAATAGTGCAGCCGCTGGTAGTAGTCGCGGCCGCGGGCGACGTCCAGCTCGGCGAACGCGTCCAGCCAGGTGCGGGCCTGGTTGCCGTTCCCCACGCCGAGCTCGACGATGTACAGCTCCTCGGGCAGGGCCTGCCGCGCGTCCAGATCGTCCCAGACCTTGAACAGCTCAAGGATCAGCTCGCGTACGGCCTCTTGGTTGCGGGCATCGCTCTCGCCGCCGGGCAGCGCCTGCTCGTACTCCCGGCCGGTGGCCTTCTCCCACTGCGAGAGCGCCTGCCAGTAAAGCGCGTTGAACCGCCAGACACAGCTGTCCCGGCCGGGGACCCAGTCCTCGAGCGTGACCCTGTTTCCGCCGGGACCACCGTCCGAGCCCGCGGCCCGCCCATCGGCCCGCCCATCGGTCCGGCGCTCGGCCGCGAGCGGCACCCCGCCCGACATGCCGCCCGGCATATCGGCCAGCGCCTCGGCCAGCACCTCTTTGACGCGGGTGGCCAGATCGACGTCGGGGCAGCGGCGCAGGTCGACGGCGATCTCCAGGCCGCCGTCCTCCCGCCGCCCCGGCCACGCGCCGAGTACGGGGCGATGGTCGACGACCTCGCGGAAGTTGTTTTTGTACTGGATCCAGTCGCACACCACGCGTACCCGGGACAGGTCGGCGGACGACGCGCCGATGGCCTGGACGATAGGCCCGAAGACGGCGGCCGCGTCCACCGACTCGCGTAGTCGCTTCACCGCACGAACGTCAATCCGCATGATCACTCCCCACGGAGTCGCCGCGCGCGCCGATACCGGCCCCCTCGAGGATCTCTGGTATCCCGCGCTCGTACCCGAAGGCCATGACGTGGACGCCCGACACCCCCGGAATCTCCCTCACCAGCTGGACGATCTCGGCGGCCAGCCGCATCCCCTCGGCCGCGACCCGGTCGGCCGGCACGCCGCGCAGCCTGCGGTCGACCTCGTCGGGGATGTGCAGCCCCGGCACGTTGCCGCGCATGTGGTCGAGCGCGCGCAGCGACCGAATCGGCCCCACGCCGGCGATGATGTGGCAGCGCTCCGTGAGGCCGAGGTCGGTCACCTGCTCCATCCAGCGGGCGAAGACCGGGATGTCGAAGACGAACTGGGTCTGGACGAACTCGGCGCCGGCGGCGACCTTCTTGGCGAGCCGCTGCGCGCGGAAGCCCTCGGGCGGCGCGAACGGGTTCTCCACGGCGCCGATGAACCAGTCGGGCGCCGGGTCGAGAGCGCGGCCCGACAGCAGCTTGCACTCGTCCCGCATCGTCCGCGCGGTCCAGGTGAGCTGGGTGCTGTCCAGATCGAAGACCGCCTTGGCCTCGGCGTGATCGCCGAGCTTCGGGTGGTCGCCGGTCATCAGCAACACGTTCGGAATGCCCATCGCGGACGCGGAAAGCAGGTCGGACTGCAGCGCGATGCGGTTGCGATCGCGGCAGGTCATCTGCATGACCGGCTCGACGCCGGCGTCCATGGCGGCCAGGCTCCCCGCCCAGCTGGACAGCCGTACGTGCGAGCCCTGGTTGTCGGTGATGTTCACCGCGTCCACCCAGCCGCGCAGGATCTCCGCCTTGCTCCGTACGGCGGCCAGATCCGCGCCGCGCGGCGGGCCGATCTCCGCGGTCACCGCGAAACCTCCGGACTCCAGGCGTTTACGCAGCCTCGAACTCATGAAGGCACCTGCCCGTCGCCGTCGCTTCGTCTCTTGTGCCGGGCCCGCCGTACCGGGCCGCCCCGGCCGTCCCCTTGATGTGTCGTGCGACGCAGGCCGGGCCGTACGGCGATGGCGCCGGGGTCGGTCCACAGGCCCTCGTCGCGGCTCTGCCAGTAGTTGATCCACGAGCTTTGTCCCCAGGCGCGCTGGTCGATGGGGCGCTGCAATCGGTTCAGATCGGCCGCCCGCCCCTGGCCGTCCGCGCGTTCGTACGCCTCCAGCCACACGCAGCGCATGTCCGGGTACACCTCACAGGCCCCGTCCGCCCCGACGCCGCCGCACGGCCCGTTGCGCATCTGCTTGGGGCAGCTCATCGGGCACGCGTACCCGGTTACGGGAAGCGCACACTGGCCGCACATCGAACAGCCGAACAAGTCGGTCTTGACCCGCTCTTCGGCCGCGGTGAACAGCCTGCGCAGGCGCGGAAAGGACTCGAGCCGGGCCGCGAGGCCCCGATAGAAGGCGTTCGGCCGCACCAGCCGCTGAACGCGGTACATCGAGCGGGCGGACAGGCGGGGACTGTGGGGACGCGGCTGTCGGCGGCCGCGCGCGGTGTCGGCCGACTCGCTTTCCGGAGCCTGAATCGCCGGCGTCACGTGGCTCACCTCTTTCCGCTCTATCCGGGACCGTCGCGCCGACCAGTTTTACGCCGCGTTCATGGGCGGCGCGGTACGGGTCGGCCCGCACTAAAGCCGGCGGGAAACCGTGATGGATATTGATGATCGGCGCAGTGAACTCGCTGAGAAAGGAAGGCGGGCGATAGGGTCTGCGTGTAACGGGCCGGCACATCGACGTCGAAAACGAAGATCGCCATACGCTTCGGCTCGGCGGCCTGGGTCATCATCCAGCGCCTGGGCAACGCTTCGGAAAAGCCGGCGAAAGCCGCCTCCTTCTCGCCAAAGCGGTCGTCCGGGCCGTGGCCGGAACAGGTGATCAACAGCCGTGCCATATCGCGATAACGGTCGTCGAACGAGCGTTCCGCCCACTGACTTGGCAAGCGTCCTTGAGACGCGACATGGGCTCGCACGATTACCACTGTGGCCGACGCCAAGTCCCCATTTCATCGCCTGGCGGCACAAGCCTGTCGGCCGACGTCTTGTGGCACAGCACAAAGTGTGACGGATTTTCCCAGGTGAACGGCCTGGCGTGAGTCCGGCGTCACCGCGGGCGTACCAGATGAGTAACGAGCCGGTTTCTGGGAACTACCAACTAGCCATCCTGGACTTGTTGTCCAACGCTGAGCAGACGACAATCAGGGCGAGGGTTGGTGCGGAGGGCTCATGAGGAGATCGCGTGCGGCGTAAGCCGGACCGGGTGCGCGCGCGCCAGGTGCCGCCGCGCAAGCTGGGCCCCCCAGGTTTCCTGTGGGCGGCCCTACTCATGCGCGGGGC
This sequence comes from uncultured Thermomonosporaceae bacterium, assembly GCA_937891035.1. Lineage (GTDB taxonomy): Bacteria > Actinomycetota > Actinomycetes > Streptosporangiales > Streptosporangiaceae > CALAED01. Next base: position 6,061 of record CALAED010000243.1, read on the forward strand.
GCGCCCGCCGCTGCGGATCGCGAAGTCGATGCGCCGTCTCCTCGTCGTCGGCGGGCTGCTGATCTGCGGATGGCTGCTCGGCAGCCCGCAGTCCGCGCACGCCGCCGACGTGGCACCGCCCCCGGCCATGTCCAACGCGGCGGACGGCATCCGGGCGATCACCACGCACGGCGCCGCCACGCGCACCCGCGATCACGACGTCTCGACCGCCGGCGCGCCCGGCCGCCCGCATCGCCGCCACGCGGACAGAGCGGACAGAGCGGACAGGGGGGAGAGGGCGGACAGGACCGCCTACCAGATGTTCACGCGTCCGGCCGACGCGGTGGCGACCCGGTCATCGGCTCCATTGGCACGCACCCAGTCGGACAAGGCCGTGCGCGACATCCTGACCGGCACCCGGCAGGCCGTCCACCAGATACCGGCGGCGGCCGAGCCGATCTCTCGCGGCCCCCAGGCGCACGCCCGTCCTGCCACCCGGAGCGCCGGCTCGGCGGTGCTCGGCCAGACCCAGGCGTTCGCTAAGCTCCCGGCGCTCCATGCTCCCTTAGAGCCCGGCCCCGCCGCGGCGTCCCACGGCGCCGCCGTGCCGGCCCCCCTTCCGGTCTTCGCCGAGCTCTCCCAGGCTCCCAGTCCGGCGACGCATGCCATCGGCGCCCTCCCCGACCTCGTCACCGGCCCGTTCCGCGGCACCTCCGGGCTCGGTCCGCCGCCGTTCTTCGGCGCGGGAATTCCCGGGCTGGTCACGCATGCCGTCAGCAGCGTTATCGGCTCGCTCCACGGCACCACGGCACTCGACCCGGCGACCGCGCTTCGCGACACCACCGGGCTCGACCCGCACCTGGCCTTCGCCGCGCCCGCCGGCGTTCCGGGCGCCGCCCCGGCCCTCGTCACCGGGCTGACCGGGCATCCCCTTCCGCTGGTCGGTGGCATCGTGGCCCTCCCCGGCTCGGGGACCGACGTCATCGGTTCTGGGCCGGGCATCATCCAGCGCCCGTACGATGCCATCGGAGCCGTCGCGGCCCTGGTCAGCGGCCCGGCCGGCGTACTCACCGGACCACTTGGCGCCCTCGTCCCCACGGCTCTCGGCACGAAGGCGCTCGACGCCCTCACCGCGCCGCTCAAGAGCGTGCTCCGGCAGCTCGGCCGGCTCACCACGCAGCTGCTCGCGCAGGTCGCCGGCCTGCTTGAACCCGGCGCGAGGCTCCTCGGACCGATCGACCGGCTCGGCCTCACGGGCGCCTTGGCCGATGCCACGCCGCTCGGGTCGGTGCTGCCGCCGGCCGGCCTCGCGACCGCGTGCGCGCCCCCCGGACCTTCGCCCCCCGGTGGCCCCTGGCCCGCGACCGCGGTGCCCGCCGGGTCGGGCCAGATCGCCGCCGGCGGGTCCGTGGAGCAGTTGACCGCCTACCCACCGGCCGCCCCCGCCGCCCAGCCGCTCGGCGTCGAGCCCTACGCCGTCACCTCGGATTTCTTGTGCGGGCAGTGGCCGCAGCCACCGCGCTCGCCCGATGTGGCGCACGCCTACCTGAGCGGGCAGAGCACCGATCCGTTCTCGCCGGGCGACTCGAACGTCCCCTTGTCCGGCACCTCGAATCGGGCCCTGTCCGGCTCGTCGCACAACGACGGCGGCGGCGACACCCCGCATTCGTGGCAGGCGCGCGTCCCCGAGGCGTTCGTGCCCGCCGGATTTGTCGCTCCTCCCGCCATCAGCACCGCGGCGGACGAGCCCGCTTTCTCGCCCGATTGATCGCGGTCTGCCCGCGGCCGACAGCTGGGCGCTGCTCCGGACAGATTTGAATCTCGTTCGGAGTTCGTGGCCGCCGGGCCTCTTTATCCGCCAGCCGCATTGAAACCCCTACGCGCCTTGAGACAGGCGTATTTCACACGCGGTGAGTGAACAGAGAGGCATGAGACCTTGATCCGTACGCTAATATGTGAAGATGTACGTTTGCTCCGCGCCGGATTGGTCGCGCTCCTTTCCCGGCCGACCGATATAGAAGTTATCGCACAACTGCAAAGCAGTGATCTCATCGAGCCGGTGGCCCGAGTGCTGCGGCCAGACGTCGCTGTCATCGACATCGACATGTCCGGCAGCCAGGCGGCGCTGCTGCGGCTACGCGACGCGCTGCCGGCCTGCCATACCCTGGCCCTGTCCGACCGACTTGGGCACGACACCCAGCCGCGCACCGCGAGCCGCTTCGCGCATGGCATCATCCGCAAAACCGCACCACCGGATCTCATCCTCGGTGCGCTGCGGCGCGTCGCCAGTGGACAGAAGGTGATCGATCCCACCCTCCACGGCGCTGCCGCCCGAATGGCCGGAAATCCGCTCACGCCGCGCGAGGCCGACGTGCTCCGGATCGCGGCGGAAGGCTACTCGACCGCGGAGATCGCCACACGACTCGGCCTGTCCCCCGGAACCGTCCGCAACCATATCTCGAGCGCCATCTCCAAGACCGGCACACGTAACCGCATCGACGCTATTCGAATCGCGAATGAGGAGGGCTGGCTGCTGCCTTCGGCGCCGCCGATCTAACAAATACATAACGCAAACGGACGCTTACCTAACGTCATCAGCCCGTACTCCGACTTCTGCGCTTTGTCAAATAATTTGACTTTTGGTGTATATACTGTGTTGACTAACAACATATCTCTTACTCGAAGTGATCTCGAAGATCTGCATGAAACACGTCTATGGGGGGATGCCTGGCACGTGGCTCTGGCATACGGAGACGGGACGAGTAACGCCGCCTCGATTCGCATCATGATCGCGGAGGATATGCCGCTGTTGCGGGGTGGGCTGGTCGCCCTCCTGTCCCATGAGGCCGATATCGAGGTCATCGCGGAGGCGGAACGCGGAGATCAGGTCGTGCCGGTGGCCGTCACCCGGCTCCCCGATGTCGCGTTGATCGGCAGCGAGCTACCGGGCACCGACGGCTACACCGCGGCTCGCCAGTTGTACGAGCGGCTCCCCAGCTGCCGTAGCCTGATCATGGCGTCATCACCGCGCGCGGGTGATCTGCGCCGGGTGGTGGCGGCCGGGGCGTACGGCTTGGTGTTGCACGCCGCGCAGCCGAAACACATGGCCAACGCCATCCGCCAGGTCGCCAAGGGGCAACGCGTGGTCGATCCCGACCTCGCCTTCGCCGCCCTGAACACGCCGGACACCCCGCTCACCCCACGCGAACTCGAGGTGCTGCGCATGGCCGCCCAAGGCGCGCCGCCGCACGACATCGCCGAGGATCTTTGTCTGACCGTGGGCACCGTCCGCAATCACCTGACGAGGATCATCAACAAGACCGGCGCGCGGAACCGGGTCGACGCCATCCGGATCGCCGGCGAGGAGGGCTGGATCTAACCCGCCGGAGCAGATGCGAGCGGCCCGTCCGCGGTGGACGGGCCGGTTATCAGCAGCGCCTGGCGGGCTTCAGAATGGCTCGACCCCGGCCTCGGCCGCGCGCAAGCCCGGCCCCACCAGCGGCAGCGCGACGGGATCCGCGTGCAGGGCCGCACCAAGGGCGAGGAGCACGCCGGCCGCACCGGTGGCGAGGTCCATCGACAGCCGAAACAGCTGATCGCCCGGAAAGGCGAGATGCCCCCGGTACGACAGCGCGTGCCAGGCCAGGTTCCGCACGTGGAGGGCCACATCGGGGTCGGCCCAGGCGCGGCCGGGCTGGTAGCGGCCGGCCAGATAGGCGAGGATCCCCGCGCGCCCGTTGAACAGGCCCGACTGCATGAGGAACGGCAGCCGCATCCCGCGCCGGATCGCCGCGCCGGCCGCGCTGAACCGTTCGTCGACCCGGTGCGCGAGGTATTCCTCCAAGACGATGGCGATGCCCGCGGCGCCTCGGTCAAGGTAGGGCGCCGGGCGCGTGCCCACGCCTGCCGGCGGCGTACCCTCCGGCTCGTCTGCACACGACCGCAGGTCATGGCCGAGCGCGACGGCCGCGCGGTCGAGCCACGCCTGGTCGCCGCTGTCCTCGAACATCCTGATGAACAGCAGGGCCGGACCCGAAGCTCCGTCGAAGAGTCCCGCGCGGGGACGGCCCGCACCGCCGGTGGCGGCGCCGTCCGCGTCCGCGTCCGCGTCGGCGTCGGCCTCCAGCCTGTCGGCGACGATGTCGGCGACCCGGACGGCGGCGTCGTACAGGCTCGGCTCACCGGCCTGGCGCGCGAAGTGGCGGAGGTTCAACGCGATCCCGGCCAGCCCACCCCGCAGCCCGAGGTCGAGTTGCTCACACTTCCTCCGCATGCAGAGGTCGATGATCTTCAGAGCCTCGTCGCGCCGGCACAGCAGGTCAAGGGCGTACGCGACGCCATGCAGGCCATCAAAGAAGCCCAGGCGAACGTCCTCGGGCGGACTCATCGACTGCCGCGCCAGCCAGTCCTCGTACTCCGGGTAGCGGCCGGCGCCGGTCACGTCGAGCGCGTAGAGCACCCCGGCCGCACCGTAGGCGATGTTGAGGCCACCCGTGCGAAAATGCTCGATGTCCCCGGGAAAAAGGCGGTCATGGCGCTCCGGCGTGGCGCTGGCCAAGATCGCGGCCGTCAGCGACGCCCGGGCGCGTTTCCATCCGGCCGTGTCCGGGCTGAACGTCGCATGCCCGCCCGCGCCCTCCCCCGCGGCGGCCCCGCCGGCCACGCTCCCGCCCGCCACGCCCCCGCCCGCCATGGTCCCGCCCGCCATGGTCGCGGCGGCGATTCCGGTCGCGGCAACGTCGGTCCCGGTGATGTCCGGCCGCGCGAGGTGGATCTCGGCGACCGCCTCCTCCAGGAAGCCACGCGGGACGGGAAAGTGGGCGGTGATGATCTCGGCGAAGTGCGCCGCCTTGCTCCGGTCGAGCACCAGCATGCGGGTGAGCGGCAAAAAGAGGGCGAGCCGCAGGCAGGCCAAGGCGTACCGGTCCCGGTCGAAGCCCACCCTGTCCGATGGCGCGGCGAAGCCCGGATGGGCGAGGTCCGGAACCCGGGCCTCGCCGGCCCGGGCCGCGGCCTCGAAGTCGACGAGCACGACACTGTCGTCGGGCCGCACCATGACGTTGAACGGGTGGAGGTCCCCGAACACCACGCCCCGCCGGTGCACCTCGGTCACGGCTTCCTCCACCCGCCCGTACGTGCGCAGCGCCCACTTGGTGTATTCGGTCGCCTGCTCCGTCCCCGCCGTCGGGTCGCTCAGCGGATGGCGCTCACGGACCCGGTGGGCGAGCGTCGTCCCCTCGATGAAGTCCTGCACCAGGTAGGTGCGTTGCCCGATGGTGACATAGCCTCGTACGGCCGGCACCACGGCAAGACCGGCGAGCGACTCCATGATCGAGTGCTCGTGCGCCAGCCGCGCCACCGCATCCGCCCCGTCCAGCGTGAGCCCGGCGTACGGCCGCGCCTCCTTGAGGACGACGGTTTCGCCGGTACGTGTGTCCTTGGCCGCGTATACGCCGCCGCCGTTGGACAGGTGCAGCACGCGCTCCAGTGTGAACCGCGGCACCGGCCATGGCGTGGCCGACGCGGCCGCGAGGTGTGGCTCGAGCACCGCCGGCAGCCGCACCCATGGAGGCGGCGAGAAGTGCTCCGTCGGGCGGTCGGGCACCAAACGGCCATCGGGATCCTCGATGGCGGGCTCCCAGACGCCGCGATCGGACAGGTGGTAGCGCGGTACGAACCCGCCGTACCGCACGTACAACGGCCCGTCGGCCCAGCGCAGGTCGCCCAGCGGGTAGGGCCCGGGGCGACCGCCGAGCAGCGCGTCCAACTCGGTCAAGATGCGCGCCAGCCGTGCCTCGTTTTCCGGATATAGCGTAATCAGCTTTCCGCTCGACTCGCGGCAGGCATACTTCGCGTTGCGCATGTGCAGCACATGCGGCGCCCGGAGGAACTTGAAAGAAACGAGGCGTGGAACGCAGTAGTCCCACACCTCATCGAGGGCCTCCTCGGCGTTGTCAAGACAGGCCGAGACGTGGATCTTCCAACCCTGGCGCGGCGGTCTTCCCTCGGGTGGATCGATGTCGTCCCGTGGCGCCAAGGCCACCCAATCGCCCCGCGTGGTGCGGCGCCAGCCCGCCGGTGCGGGACGGTCGGCGATCTCGTAGCCGCATCCACCGGCCGGCGGGCCCACCGGAGAGTCATAGAAGAGCGGACCGGCAAGGCAATAGTGCTCATACCGCAAACGCACGACGCCATCCTTGGTGGTCTCAGGCTCGCCGAGTGGATCGCTATCGGTGCGGGGGCTGGACACCGCTAAGGTTGGGGCGCGACCTCCGGCGCGGGGCTGACTGCAACCAGAGACTTACAAGACGCGCCCGACCGAGCTAGTGACTGTTCTCACTAGCCGTCCATGAGTTCCACACAAGGGTTGCCTGCGTCCGTCACGACCACGCATGAATCCGATCCATGACAAACCGCCTGCGGCCTGCGTTGATAGTTTTGCGGCAGATGTCATGTATCACGGCCCGTTAGTGGAATCGGCCGGGCCGTCCGGGCCGTCCGGGCCCGCGCCGTTGGCCCCCGTGCGATCACCCGTCCGGTGCCGACGACCAGATCGACATCGCGGATCACGGGCGCCCGCTCGTCGTCGGCGGCCGGCCCGGCCAGCTCAAGCACGGCTTGTTGGCCGGGCCGGCGCCGGGCTCTCCCGTAGGGTCAGGGCGCCGGGACAACGGCTATCCCCACACCTCCTGCGCGGTCTCGATGATGAGCTGGAGCTTCGCCATCTGGTCGTCGTAGGTGAGCTTGTTGCCCTCGACGGTGGAGGAAAAGCCGCACTGCGGGGACAGGCACAGCTGCTCGATGTCGACGTAGCGGGCGGCGTCCTCGATGCGGCGCTTGAGGTCGTCCTTGGACTCAAGCTCGCCGCGCTTGGTGGTGACCAGGCCGAGTACGACCATCTTGCCCTTCGGTACGAAGCGCAACGGCTCGAACCCGCCGGACCGGTCGTCGTCCCACTCACAGAAGAAGCCGTCGACGGCCAGTTCGCCGAACAGCGCCTCGGCCACGAAGTCATAGCCGCCGGCGGCCACCCACGACGATTGGAAGTTGCCACGGCACATGTGCGTGGTGACGGCGAGGTCGGCCGGCTTGTTCGCCAGGGCCGCGTTGATCTCCTTGATGTAACGCAGGTGCAGGTGGTCGGCGTCGTTGCCGCGCTGGGCCATCAAGGCGCGCTGGTCGGG
>CALAED010000244.1 GCA_937891035.1 uncultured Thermomonosporaceae bacterium
GACGAGCCCACGTGGGCCCCCAGTCCACGTGTCCTCCTGCTCGTACCGAGGTCTCCGCAGGTAGGGGCGAGACAGCCGTCCCGAAACCGCCCCCCCGGCACAGCAGGGCGGCGCCGCAACATGCACAATCGTGGGTGCATCGGGACCGGGCAGATGGGGTAAGTCTGCACCAAACCGTCGCTGACCGGTCATGGCGCGCTGCGCGCGTCAACCGAGGACATAGAACGACAACGATGTCGGGATCATGGGAGCGCACTACATGGACGCCGTCACGAATGTGCCCGCACCGGCCAACGAGCCGATCAAATCGTACGCCCCGGGCAGCCGCGAGCGCGGCGCGCTAGAGGCCAAGATCAAAGAGCTCGCCAGCGAACGGCACGAGCTGACCATGACGATCGGCGGGGCGCGGCGGCTCGGCGGCGGCGCGCCGATCGACGTCGTCCAGCCGCACAACCACCTCCACGTGCTCGGGCGCATGGGCAACGCGACGGAAGAGGATGTGCGGGCGGCCATCGAGGCGGCCGCGCAGGCCGCGCCCGGCTGGCGGGCGCTGTCGTATGACGACCGGGCCGCCATCTTCCTGCGGGCTGCGGACCTGCTAGCGGGCCCGTGGCGGGCGACGTTGAACGCCGCCTCGATCCTCGGGCAGTCCAAGTCCGTCTATCAGGCGGAGATCGACGCGGCATGCGAGCTGATCGACTTTTGGCGGTTCAACGTTGACTACGGGCGGCAGTTGCTCACGCACCAGCCGATCTCCTCCCCCGGCGTCTGGAACAGGATGGAATACCGCCCGCTCGAAGGCTTCGTGCTGGCGATCACTCCGTTCAACTTCACCTCTATCGCCGCGAACCTGCCCACCTCGGCCGCGCTCATGGGCAACGTGGTCCTCTGGAAGCCGTCGCCCACCCAGCAACTCGCCGCGCACCTGACCATGCGGCTTCTCGAGGAGGCCGGGCTGCCGCCCGGGGTGATCAACCTGGTGACCGGCGACGGCCAGGCCGTCTCAACCGCGGCGCTCACCCATCCCGACTTGGCCGGCATCCACTTCACCGGCAGTACGGCGACCTTCCAGCACCTGTGGCGCACGGTCGGGGAGAACATCGCCGGGTACCGGTCGTACCCGCGGCTCGTCGGCGAGACCGGAGGCAAGGACTTCGTCGTGGCGCACCCGAGCGCCGACCCCGAGGCGCTCCAGACCATCCTGATCCGCGGCGCCTTCGAGTATCAGGGGCAAAAGTGCTCGGCGGCCTCCCGCGCGTACGTGCCGCGCTCGCTGTGGGAGGGGATGCGCGACGACCTGTGCGACGTGGCCGAGTCGCTCACCATGGGCAACGTCGCCGAAGACCTGTCGCTGTTCATGGGCGCGGTCATCGACGAACGGGCCTTCGCCAAGCACAGCGCGGCCCTCGACCGGGCGCGGGAGACGAACGGGCTGCGCATCCTCGTCGGCGGCGGCGCCGACGACAACGAGGGCTACTTCGTCGAGCCGACCATCCTCGAGGCCGCCGACCCCGCCGATGAGATCTTCACCAAGGAGTACTTCGGCCCGATCCTCGGCGTGCACGTGTACGAGGACGGCGACTACGACGCGATGCTCACCCAGATGGAACGGGCCGCGCCGTACGGCCTGACGGGCTCGATCGTCGCGCAGGACCGCGCCGCGATCGCCGCCGCCACCGACAAGCTGCGCTTCGCCGCCGGCAACTTCTACATCAACGACAAGCCCACGGGCGCGGTCGTCGGGCAACAGCCGTTCGGCGGGGCGCGGGCGAGCGGCACCAACGACAAGGCCGGGTCGATCTTCAACCTGACCCGCTGGGTGAGCGTCCGATCGATCAAGGAGACGTTCGTCCCAGCGACCGACCACCGCTACCCGCACATGGGATCGTAACCCCCGCACGCCGGACCTCGGCTCAGTTCCGCTCGAAGGTGAGGTCGAAGTCCTTCCGCCAGGTCTTGCCCTGGTCCTCGGAGGCCTCCGTGCGGCCGAGGATCCGGTCCTTCTCGACGTCGGCGATGAAGCGCTGGTGGAAGTCCGGGTCCTCGCGGGTCATGGTCCAGTGTCCGCCGCCGAAGGTCATGGCGAACTTGCGGCAGACGCCGCGGTCGTCCTGGTAGAGCACGACGTAGGCGTCGTTCGGATCGCTGCGCCCGATGACAAGGCTCATCGCGGAGTGGTCCTCGCCTTCGCCCAGCTCCGACCGCACGACCAGCAACGACTCGCCGAGCCACTCGATAGTGGTCGTGCCCGGCACCTCCGCGCCCGGCGGTTCGAGGAACCAGGCGTTCGACAACGTCGTCGTCCACTCCCCGACCAGCCCGCCGAGCTTCGCCAATTCGGTGTTGCGCATTGCTTTCTCCGATCCGTTCGATCCGCCCGACGCTACCCGGCAGCGGCCCGTCGCGGCGCGCCCGAGCCTCATTCCCCCAGCCACATAGAGATGCCCCGGGTGTCCGTGATCTTGAAGACCCGGCCCCGGGGCGGCGCCCACAAAGCGATCAGATGTGGTTGACGGCGTCGGTGAGGCGGGTCACCACGGGGACGCCGAGCCGCTCCAGGTTGGCGCGGCCCGTCATGCCGCCCGCGTACAGCACAGCGCGTGCGCCCGCCTGCCGGGCGGCGATGGCGTCGTCGGCGCTGTCTCCGATCATCAGAACGTCGGCCGCGTCAACGCCGAGCCCGGCGAGGTGCCGGTCGAGCAGGCCGGCCTTGCGCCCGCCCGCCTGCTCGGGGAGCCGCAGCCCGTCGACGCGGCGGAACGCGTCGGTCAGGCCGAGCCGCGCGACCGTCGGGACCAGTTGCTCGTGCCGCCACATCGACAGCAGCGACTGCGAGTGGCCGGCGGCCGTCAGCATGTTGATGGTCTGGCGCGCGTCGGCGGCCAGCGCGCACCGCTCCATCAGCCGGTGATAGCTGTCGTGCCAGGCGCTGTCGAGCCGTTCCCACTCCCCGGCCTCAAGGGTGCGGCCGAGCAGCCGCTCGTAGGCCACCCAGATCGGGCGCGTGTAGAAGGCCCTGAACTCGTCGACGCCGAACGGGCCCAGCCCATAAGGGGCGAAGATCTCGCTCGTCGCGTCCACCACGGCTTCG
>CALAED010000245.1 GCA_937891035.1 uncultured Thermomonosporaceae bacterium
AAGCGCACCGGAAGGGCCGACAGGCCGCGCATCCAAGGGGACGCCCGCCATACCAGGGCTTCCCTGGCCACGGCAAGGGTGACATCCGGGAGGCGGTCGAGGAGGACTTCGATGGCGGTCTCGGCGATGACCTCGGCGAGCTCTTGGGCGGCGTGCGGGCAGCGGTGCTCGCCGTGGCTGAACGACAGGTGGGCCTGGTTGCCGCCGGAGTCGGCGGAGGTGTAGGCGTCCGGGCGTACGCGCGGGTCGTTGTTCGCGGCGGCGAGGCCGAGGATGAGCAGGTCGCCGGTCTTGATGTGTTGACCGCCCAGCAGGGTGTCGCGCACCGCGAACCGGCCGGGGAAGTTCTGCGTCGGGGTGTCGGCCCACAGCACCTCGTTGAGGGCCTGGCCGACGCTGCGGCGGCCGCCCGACAGGGTCAGCGCGAAGCGGTCGTCGGTGAGCATCAGCCGCAGGGTGTTACCGATCCAGCAGGACGTGGGCACCTGCCCGGCTCCCATCACGCCCATCAGGTCCTCGACGATCTCCTTGTCGCTGAGCCCGGCTTGATGGGAGATGAGGCGAGTGGCCACGTCCGAACCGGGCTGCTCGCGCTTGAGGTCGAGCAGCCGCTGCATCCTGGCGCGGTTGCGCGCGTCGGCGCCGATGGCGTCCGCGCCGCCGCTGACCATCGTGAAGAAGTCCTGCATCAGGCTCGACCCCTCGGACTCGGCCAGCCCGACCAACCGGACCATGACCGTGAGTGGGATCTGGTTGGCGTAGTCGGGCACGAGGTCGGCTTCGCCGCTCCCGGCGAACACGTCGATCAGTGCGTCGGCGACCCGCTCGCAGTGCGTACGCAGCTCGAACGGGTCGACTCCGGCGAGCGCGTCGTTGATGGCCCCGGCGCGGCGCCGGTGCTCGGCGCCCTCCGCGTCTAGCACGCTTTCTTGGAAGGCGAGGAGGGGGCGCAGCGGCCAGTCCGGCGGGATGTGCGGCCATTGGTTCCAGCGGCGGGAGTCACGGCCGAACAGGTTGGGGTTCGCGGTGACGTAGTGCACCTCGCGGTAGCCGAGCACCAGCCACGCGGGCACATCGCCCTCGAGCAGGACCGGCGCCACCGCCCCGTGCCGCCTGCTCATCTCGCTATACAGCTCGGCCAACTCGGTTTGGAGACGCGGCCCGTACAGCGCAAAAGTCCCCGCCTCCGCGGAAGCCGGTTGACCGCTTTGGCCGCCTCGCGCGTGCTGATCCTCGGGGAGCGGCGATCCGTGGCTGGGTTCTGTCATGGCGTCTTCTCCTGGGCGGCGGAGGACAGGGGTAGAGATGGTCGACGAGGGTGATCAGTGTTCCGTGGTGGCGGGGGTGAGCAACGTCCGGCCTAACGGCGGATGCTGCATCCGACGGCGCAATGACATGTGAGCTGACACGATCAAGACCGCGTCCGCGTTGGGGGATGGGGGCGGAATCGGTGCCAGGAGGTCCGGTCGTGCGCGGGCCGGCCTACCCGGCCGGCGGACGGGTGGCTAAAGCACCGGCCGGCACGGTGGGATGGACCTCACCCGGCAGCCACTCGCATGTCATCTCGGTCCCTTGTTCGCCGCGACCCCCGCCCGAACTCCGGGCGCGCCCCCACACCCCGGCCGCGCGAGACGGACGCTTTATTCTTCAGCGGCCTGGTGGACAATAACCTCGTCCCCACGCCTCCAATAAGACCGCCGAACAGTTGGTGAAAGTGTTCTGCCATATTGTGCGGATGGCAACTGAAAGAAATCTAGTGTGATACAGATCACACTAAATTGCATTGCCTGGCTATTGCCCAAGCAAGACCGATTTCAAGTAGAGGTTCGCGCGGGTGGGCCCGCGCAGCACCACCAGCCACGATCGCCGGGTTCTCGCTCGTAGAACCGGTGGTCACATCCAGTCAGGCTACGCAGTGGTCCGCTTCGATCGCGGGGTGGGACGGCGGCAGGCGTGGGTCTGAGGTTCAATGACGAGTGACGTCGCCGCGGGTGCTATGGAGGTTTCCGCACAGCGTACGACCGAGCAGCAGTTGCTGGCGGCAGGCAGCACCGGGCACGACTGAGGCTAGCCCCGGCGGGTGGCCCGTGGGCACAGCTACGAACTGCGGGGATTGCTCTATCTGCCGCTCTCATCTCTGCATGAGGGGCGCTTTGGCCGGATGTTCCGGCTGCCGTCGTTCATCCCGAGCGATGAGCGGATCGCCGAGATCGCGGCGCTGATGGTGGAGCCGGTCGGCGCTCAGCTGGACAACCGGCCATCCCGGTCGGGTACACCTATCTTGGCCAGTTCATCGATCACGACCTCACCTTCGGTCCGGCCTCCAGCCTGGAGCGCCAAAACGACCCCGATGCGCTGGTCAACTTCCGCAGCCCCAGGTTCGACCTGGACAGCGTGTACGGCCGGGGCCCGGCCGACGACCCGTTCCTGGGGGCAGCAAGCTGCTCGTCGGCCACCACGACGACGAGGACGACCTGCCCCGCAACACGCAGGAGACCGCGCTCATCGGCGACCCGCGAACGACGAGAACATCTTCGTCAGCCAGTTGCAGCTGACAATGCTCAAGTTCCACAACAAGGTCGTTGACTTGGTCTCCGGCGTCCTATCTGCGCAACGAACCCAATTGGCGGCCGTTCCTTCCGTCGGCGACGAGCGGCGAGTTCACCATGCCGGACCTCATCGCCTTCACCGGACACGGTCTGGACCCGATCGCCGGACCTTAAGCCCGCAGCCGAGGGCGGGGGCACGGCGGCGACCGCCGTGCCCCCGCCGCTTCCTTCGCCTCAGGTTCATCGGCTCAGCCTGCCGCCGTCGACCGGGATGAGCGGTGTACGTAGTCGGCGGCGGCCGAGGCGAGGAACACGGCGACGCCGCCGAGGCCTCGGGCCGTCCCCATCGGCCCGCAGGGATCCTGCCGAGGATGGCCGCGTTGGGGACCGCAGCACGTGCCCTCGAGCGCGGTGCAGACCGTGCGCTCGCAGCGCGGATCGCGGACATCGAGCACATCCGGTCCGCCCGTGACGTGCCGAGTTGGAGGTGCTCACGGTGGCAGTTGTTCCGCGGGCCCAGACGATCGAGGGCGCCAAGCGCCGCCTTCGACGCTCGGCACCCCAGGGCTATCACGCAGCCTGCAACGGCCTGATCGGGGCTCAGCTGCGACGGTAGGTTTCCCACGCGATCCAGATGGCTAGCTTGACGAGCTCAAGGACCATGCGCAGGCGCCAGTATCGCGCGACTTCCTCATCTTTGCCTTCGAGGGTTA
>CALAED010000246.1 GCA_937891035.1 uncultured Thermomonosporaceae bacterium
CGTCGAGGGTCCGCTTTTGGGCGGCTTCGGTCGCCTCGGCGGTGCCGATGTCGTTGACGCCCTCGAAGACGAGCAGCAACTTCACCCCGCTTTGCGCCAGCACGTCCCTGTCCACGCGGCCCAGCGCGTTGGGGCCGAGGCCGTCGTTGAGCACCCGGTTGCCGCCGGCGGCCTGGTTCACCACCGCGATGTTGGACGTGCCCGGGCGGGACTGCAAGCGGTCGAGCAGCTGGTCGGGCCAGCGGTCGTTCATGTTGGTCGTGGAGCCGCGGCCGTCGGTGAGCGAGTCGCCCAGCATGACGGCGGCCGCGGTGGTGGGCCTGGACCACATCTCGACGCCGCTGATGAAGTACCAGTGGGCGACCGTCGTCGACCCGGGCAGATCCACGTCGTCGACGTGGCTGCCGGCCAGCATGTACGAGTTGGTCCGGGAGCCGGGATGGGAGGTGATGTTGTTCGATGCCTGGCCCTCGGCCAGGTACATGGTCACCGTGAGGTTGGAGCGGGACGCCAGGTCGAAGTTGAGCGGGTCGGAGACGACCTGGGCGCCGACCGGCACGACGATCGAGGTCCGGCCGCTGAAGGTCACCGACCTGGCCGTGCCGGGCTGGATCGCGCTGACCCCGGCCTGCCCACCGGCCGGGAGGGCCACCGAGACCTGTGTGATCGGCAGCGCCGCGCCCCCGAACGCGTTGGAAAAGCGCAGCCGGAACTGCCGCCCGCCGACCGCGACCCGGACGGTCTGGCGCAGCGTGGCGTCGGCGAAGACGAGGTTGTCCTGGGTGAACGGCGCCGGCGGCATGTTGCCTGGCTCGGTCAGCTGGGGCATCGCCGTCCAGGTGTTCACCCAGTGCCCGTGCGTCTTCGGCTGGATCTCACCGCTCGCCGACACGCCGGGCGCGGCCGGCGCGCCGGCCGCGCCGCTGGTCCCCATCGCGAACGAGGCCGCGACGAGGCCGGACGCGAGCGCGCCGGCGGCGACCAGGCGGAGGAACGACGGCATGCTGTTCGCCCGCCCCAGACGAGGCGCTGCGCGGAAGCGTTTCATCACACGTCTCCAATTCGGGGTCTTCGGATCAATGGCGGCAGGTGGCCGGGGCGACATCATGGCCGGACGGCGATCGCGTGGAAGAACGTGTTCGCGAAAGGAACGTTCTCCCGGGTGAACACGATCTTGCCGGGACACAGTCCGCGGGCCCTCAAGCGCTCGACGATGATCGGGACCGCGTCGATCGAGTTCTGAGCCCAGTCGTGCCCAAGGAGGATGCCGCCCGGCTGGAGGGTGTCGGCGGCGGCCACGATCTCGTCCACCGTGGCGCCCGCCCAGTCCCGCGAGTCGACGGTCCACAGCACTTCGAGCAGCCCGAGGCGCTTGATCGTGGCCCTGATCTGGTCGTTGACCTCGCCGAACGGCTCCCGGAACAGCCTCGGCCACCGGCCGGAGACCCCCTTCAAGATGTACTGAGCGCCCGCGATCTCGGTGAGGATCGTCAGGTCATCGAGCTGAGGGAGATGCGGATGGGTGATGGTATGGGAGCCGACCCAGTGCCCGGCCCGCAGCTCGGCGCGCACCAGATCGGGGCGCTCGGCCGCGCGGTTGCCCTGGTTGAAGAACGTGGCCCGCGCCCCCGCCTGGCGCAGCGCCGCCAGCAACGCTGGCAACGTCGCGCCGGTGGGCCCGTCGTCGTAGGTCAGCCCGACATACCCGTTCCGGCAGGGCCGAGTCTCCGCCTCCGCCTCCGCCGAGGCCGCGGGAATCGCGACGGCCATCGCGGCGAGGGTGGCCAGCGAGGCCGCCGCCGCGCCCGTGCGGACGGCCAGGCCACCCAGCCCCTGTTTGATCATCTTCGCTCCCTGGAAGGGCTGCCGCCGTGGTGACACCGGTTATTTGTCCGGACAGGGCAGGCCGTGCCGTGCGACATGAACGAGGCGGATCTTGGAATGCGGCCTGTCTCTGAAAGTTTCGGAGACGAGCCGAATGTTTCAGTGGGTAACGTACGTCGCCCCCGGCACCCGGTCAATGCCGGAATGAAAGGGGACGAAACACCTAGGCCGGTGCGGCCAGGTCGCGATCCCTGGGACGGTGCTCCCCCCGGACGGCCCGGCCCAAGCCCACGGCACCGCACTGCTTCCCTAACAGCCCGCTGAACCAGGAACGCCCCGCTTTGCCCGAGCACCTCCACTACCGTGGATTTGGCACCAGCTCGTCCGTTATCCGGTTGCCGCGGGGATGAGCGGGTGCGGTCACGGGATTCGGGGTGAAGTGGGGCCGAGCCGGGGAGTGCAGTTTGGTAATCACCAGGCAGGTGCGAGGTGGTCCGTTCCTGCAGTGGCTGCCTTTCGCAATGATGATCATCGTAGCCATAGCCGATCTGGTCGCCGGACCGTCGATGGGTTATCGTCCGCTGCTGTCCTTGGGCCCGGCGTTCGCCAGCCTTTCGTGCGGGATCCGCCGGACGGCGATGGTGGGGCTGCTGGCCGTTGCCCTGTGCACGGTGCTGTCGTTCTCCGACGAGACCGTCGGCTCCCGGCACAACAACCTGACGTTCCTCACGATCGCCGGGGTCACGGCGGCGGCGATGCTGGCCAGCATGATGAGAGAACGCGGCCAGCGTGAACTCGCCGACATGCGCATGGTCGCCGAGGCCGCGCAGCGGGTGCTGCTGCGCCCGGTGCCGCGCCGGGTCGGCCCCGTACACGCCGCCGTCTGCTATATCTCCGCGGCGGCGCGAGCGCGGATCGGCGGTGACCTGTACGAGATCGTCGCGATGCCGCGCGGCGTCCGGCTGATCGTCGGCGACGTGCAGGGCAAGGGTTTGGACGCCGTGGAGACCGCCGCCGTTGTGCTCGGCGCGTTCCGCGAGGCCGCCCACGACGAGCCTGACCTGGCCGGCGTCGCGGCGCGGCTGGAGACGGCGCTCGGCCGCAACCTCACCGGCGAGCAGTTCGTCACCGCGGTGCTTGCGGAGGTCCGCGAGTGCGACGCCGAGGGCGCGACCCGCAGGGGTACCGAGGGCCCTGTCGGCGCAGATACCGGGGACGCTGCCGGTCGAGATGCCGGTCGAGATGCCGGAGACGCCGCCGATGGCGGTACCGAGAGTCGGGTCGACGATGCCGCCGCGGATTCGGCGGCCGGCCGCGTCGCCCTGCTCAACTGCGGTCATCCGGCGCCGCTCGTCGTCCGCGCCGACGGCGGCATCGAGTTCGCCGAACCACCGGACGTGGCGCCGCCGCTCGGGATGGCGGCGCTCGCCGACGCGCCGCCCGCGACCTACGAGATCCCCTTCGCGCCCGGCGATCAGATGCTGCTCTACACCGACGGGGTCATCGAGGCGCGCGACGGCAAGGGCACGTTCTACCCCCTCGCCGAGCGGGCGCACTTGATCCAAAGCTCCGACCCCGAAGACGCGCTCGACAAGCTGCAAGCCGACCTCACCCGCCACGTCGGCGCCCCGATCGCCGACGATGCCGCGATGCTCCTGCTCCGCCGCCGCGATCGCTGACCGGACGACCGCCGCGACCGCCCGGCTTTCTGGACCGGACATGGCCATCTGTGTCAGACAACTCACTTTCCGTTCTCCGCCGCCGATACCATACGCGCGTACGATCTCGGCGCACCGGGTGCGAT
>CALAED010000247.1 GCA_937891035.1 uncultured Thermomonosporaceae bacterium
ACGGGCTCACCGGTTTCGATGTCCCAGAACCGCAGGATGCCGTCGTCGCCCGCCGAGGCCAGCCGCCCGTCATGGCAGGAGGCGACGACGCGCACCGCGATCCCGAGCTTCGCCAGGACTCGCCCATGGCCGTGGCCGGGTCCAGACCAGGCCTCCACGAGTCCGGGCCCGGCCGCGGGCGCAGACCCGGCCGCGGGTGTGGAGGCCGCGGCGTCGACCGGCCAGATCATCAACCGGCCGTCGGCCCCGCCGGAGATCAGCGTCCGGCCGTCGCGGCTGAAGGAAACCGAATACACACGGCCGCGGTGGCGGCCCACCGTCCTGTCGTCCCCGCTCGCCGCGTGCAGCCGTACGGCTCCGTCCTGCCCGCCGGTCGCCAGCAACCGGCCGCCGGCGGCCGCGGCCACGCAGAGCAGAGCCATGTCGCCGGCCGGGGGCGGCGGATCGGCCGGGTCGTCGACCGCCGGCCGCCACAGGCGGACCGTGCCGTCCGCGCCGGCCGACGCCAGCCGCTCGCCGTCCCGGCTCCACGCGAGATCCGAGACCGCCTTCGTGTGACCCGACAAGATGGCCCGCAGCCGCCCCGTCCGGGGGGACCACAGATCGATGCCGCCGTCCCCCGCCGTGGCCAGAATCGAGCCGTCCGACGAGAAGACGGCGACTTCGGCGGAGTGCAGCCGACCGCGCAACCGATGCAGGCAGACACCGCTCGCCGTGTCCCACACCTTGACCATGCCGTCCCAGCTGGCCGAGGCGATGAGCCGGTCGGCGCCGCCGAACGCCACGGACCTGATCCAGGTCATGTGTCCGTGCAAGGTGTGGAGCAGCCCACCGGTCGCCGCGTCCCAGACGGTGAGGACACCATTGCGCGTGCCCGCCACGATGCTCATCGAGTCCGAGCTGAAGGCGATGTTCTGTACGGGACCGTGCGGTCCTTCGAGGGTGGAACGCAGCTCCCCCGTCGCGACGTCCCAAAGCCGGATCTTCCCGTCGTCGCCCGCCGAGGCGAGGATCGATCCGTCGGGGCTGAACTCCACCCGCCAGACCGCGCCTTCGTGGCCGGCCGGCTTTCGGGTGATCAGCCCGGAGCCGACGTCCCACACCCGTACGGTGCCGTTCACACTGGCCGAGGCCAGGAAGTGGCCATCAGGATGGAAGGCGAGCGCGGTAACGTCGGCGTGCTGCCCGGCCAGCGCGAAGACCAACGCTCCCGACCGGACATCGTAGAGCCGGATCCGCCCGTCCCCGCCCCCCGAGGCGATCATCGTTCCCTCCGGGCTGAAGGCGACCCGGTTGATCCGCTCGGCTCCGCCCGCGAGCGCGAACTTCAGCCGGCCTGTCGTGATGTCCCACCCGAAGACGGTGCCGTTCTCGCCCGCCGCGGCGACGGTCGTGCCGTCCGGGCTGAACCGAACCGAGTACAGGGCGCCGCCGTCGGCGGCGAGCACCCGATGGAGCATCGCGTCCGCCTGGTCCCGCCGCGTGCCATCGACCGCGAGGTACGGGCGGCCGGAGTCGCCGGACCACGCGAGCCCGAGCCCGCGCGCCCGGCTCCGCAACGTGGCCTCGAGTACGTCCACCGGATCGTCGGGCGGCAGCAGGTGCGCCGACCGCCGCACCAGGTCGCGCAGGGCCATGGAGCCCGGCGTCGCGGCGAGGGCCAGATCCGCCTCGTACGCGACGGTCCCCGCATTCGCGATCTTTTGGGCGCCGTAGCGCAGATCGGTCACGGTGCGATCCAGCTCGTCGTGGTGACCGGCCTCGCGCAAGTGATGCGCCAGGCGGTTCCACAGGTACGGCTCGTCCGGGGGCAGGTCCGGCCAGCGCGGTTCGCCGCCGGCCGGCCGGCCGAGTTCGGCCCGGTAGGCCGCGAGCAGCTCGGCGTGCAGCTCCTTCAGCCGCTCGGCGCCGACGGCATGGCGCAGATACTCCTGCATGAGGTCGTGGAAACGCAGCCGCGGCGGACCCGCCGAATAGGACTGTACGAGTGAGACCGCGGCCAGTTCCTCGCAGAACCGGCGGACCCTGACCTCGTCCCAGCCCGCCGTGCGCGCCCAGAGGATCTCAAGCGCGCGCCGCGGGACGTCGAGCTGCCCGCCGAAGACCGCGAGCTCGAGGAACCGCTCGACCCGGCTGCGCGCGGGATGGGCGGCCTCGAGCATCGTCAGGCTG
Source organism: uncultured Thermomonosporaceae bacterium (assembly GCA_937891035.1). GTDB lineage: Bacteria > Actinomycetota > Actinomycetes > Streptosporangiales > Streptosporangiaceae > CALAED01. The sequence continues at coordinate 2,173 of CALAED010000247.1, forward strand.
GCCCGTACGGTCGATTCGACGGCCTGGCGGCGTTCGGTGGGATTGGCCGCGTCGAGCGCGGTGGGACCGGACGCCCGCAGTTCGGCGAGCACCTCTGCCGCCGCCTCCGCCGCTGTCATGCCACGATCACGCACCAGGCTGCGCAGCTGGGAGTTGACCAGCATCATGAGCAGCGGCCATCCTCCGGTCCTGGCGGCGAACGCGGCTGCGCGGTCGGCGTCGAGCTCGGGCAGCCCGTAGGTGAGCATCTGCCCGGCCTCGCTCGGAGCCATGGTGTCGACTGTCACGACCGCGGCTGTATCGGGCAGGATGGCCCTGTTGCGTGTGGTGATCAGTCGCGTACACTTCGGCGCGCCCTGCAGGAGCGGGACGAGCTGATCGGGGTACCACACGTCGTCGACGACGAGCAGGAAGCGTCGTTCGCCGAGCAGCCGGGCCAGGTGGAATCCCGCCTGCATAGGGTCGCTCAGCGCCGGCCGCGTACCGGACAGATGGGCCGAGAGATCGTTGATCTTCGCGGCGATCGCGTAGTCGTCGGCGCTCTCTCCCGCGGTCACCCAGAAGATCCCGTCGGGAAACAGCTCGCGCACCTCGGCTCGCCGGCAGGTGTCAAGCACCAAGGTGGTCTTGCCGAATCCCCCCGCGCCCACCGCCGCCACCGGCCCGTCCGCGGCCGCGCGCAGCCGTTCGATCAGCTCCCGCGTTGGGCCGGCGCGTGGGATCACGTGGCCGATGGGGGTCGGGATCATGAAAAGCGGCTGCGGTCCCGGGTGCGTGGCGGCACGGTGGTCTTGCCTGAGCTGAGCTCCCGTGGCCGGCGGCGCTTCGTCGATGAGGTCGTTGAGGAGAGCCGTGAGGACGCCCGACTCGATGCCCTGGTGCTCGCTGAGATAGGCGAGGCCCTCCCGGCACAGGTTGATGGCGGCGACCTTCCGTCCGCAGCGGGCCAGCGCCAGCGCGAACCCCGCCCGGATTCCTTCGTGCTCGGGCCGCTCGTCGACCCATCTTCGCAGGGCCACGTCGCCGATCAGCTCATGGTGCCGGCCCAGGCGGAGATCGGCGTCGATCTTCGCCTCGATCACGCCGGCGTGCAGCGTTTCCAGGCGCTCGACCAGCCGCCGGGCGAAGGGTTCGGACGCCAGTTCGCCGAGCGGAGGACCACGCCACAGCTTGAGGGCCTCGGCCAGCCGGTCGGCGGCGATGGCGAGATCGCCCGCCTCGAGCGCCGCCCGGCCCCGGTCGGCCAGCGTTCGGAACCGCGTCTCGTCGAGATCGTCCTCGGCGATCCGGAGCCGATAGCCGGTCCCCTCGGTCTCGATGACCTTGGTTCCGCCGCCGGCGGCGGGCTCCAGGGCCGACCGCAGCCGCGAGATGTAGGTCTGGAGCACCGGGCGCTTGCGTTCGGTGAGTTCCCATGGGTCGAGGACGTCGGCGTCCTCCCACCACACCGCACCGATCAGGTCTCGGCTGGTCACGACTTCGCCGCGGTGCACGAGCAGCACGGCGAGGACCTTGCATTGCAGTCTTCCGCCCAGCTCGACGGCCCGGCCTTGAGCATGAACCGTCAACGGACCGAGAACGCCGAACTCCATGCTCGGTTTCTCCCCAGAAGACCCAAGACCCCGAACCTTATTCATCCTATGCCCGACTCCGCGACGATTCGCGGGTGCGCTGGTCGCGACGCCGTCCGGGCTTTCGTGACGGACCGTGAGCGGTTCATCCGCCTCGCGCACGCCGCCGAATCGCGCTGCGGCGGCCGGGGTTCAGCGGTGTTCAAGCGAGCTTCAAGCGCCGCTTTGCTGTGATGACACCCAGGTGACGATTCCGCTCAGCACGATGGGGAAAGCGAGGACACGTGGGTGATGTCTATACCAGCCCGCATCCGAGATCGGCGGCGCTGATCCTCATCGACGTGCAGCGGGACTTCTACGAGGAGGACGCTCCGGCGCTCATCGAGGGGACGAGCGAGGCCATCCCGGCGATGGCCGAGCTGGCGGCGGCATTCAGGGAAAAACAATTGCCGATCGTCCACACCGTTCGGCTCTATCTGCCGGACGGGTCAAATGTGGACCTGGTGCGCCGTCATGCGATCCGGAACGGCGCCCGCGTCGTGCGGCCGGGCTCCCCGGGCGCACAGATCGCGCCCCCATTGTTGCCGGGTGAGGTGGAGCTACAGTACGAGTTGCTGCTACAGGGGCAGTTCCAACAACTCGGCCCGCGCGAGCACATCATGTACAAATCGCGCTGGGGCGCCTTTTACGGCACGGGGCTGGAAGCCCATCTGCGCGACGCGGGCGTGGACACGGTCGTCGTCGCGGGGGGCAATTTTCCGAATTGTCCCCGCGCCTCGATCTACGAGGCGTCCGAACGCGATTTCCGGGTCGTGCTCGTCGCCGACGCCGTCTCCGGCGGCGACGAACGGGGCTTGGCCGAGTGCCGCCGTATCGGGGTCAGCGTCTGGGACGTCGTCGAGGCGATCAAGTGGCTGGGCGACGAATAACCCCCTGAGCGGGTCGGCGGG
>CALAED010000248.1 GCA_937891035.1 uncultured Thermomonosporaceae bacterium
GTCACGGCGACTTCGACGCCGCCGACGATCCGGCCGCGCAACTCGCCGGCCAGCCGGTCGGCCACTCGCTGCACGGTCGTGCGCTCGTCGGCGCCGGCGGCCAGCGAGAACCGCACCGACAGCTCCGCGCCGGCGCCTGGACCGACCTTGACCCCGGTGACCTCGGTCTCCAGCGCGAACGCCGCCTCGATGGCGGCCAGCAGGTCGGGATCTTCGAAAGGCCGCGGGATCGGCCGGCCTTCGGCGAAGGTGTACAGCCGGTTGCCCTCGACGGCGAACTGCACCGGACCGGCGACGTCGACGACGAGGGCGTGGGCGTTCTCGTCGAGCACGGCCCGGCACGCGTCGCGGGCGTGCACGGCCACCGGCCGGGCGTCGGCCCGCCAGCGCCGCAGAGTCTCGGCCGAGGTGAAGCCGAGCACCCCGCGCCGGCCGTCCTGGCCGACCAGCATGGGCAGCGCCATGTCGCTGTGCTTGTCGCGGCGCAGCCCATCGGGCTCGGGATCGGCCTCCTCGGTCGGCACGGCGACCACGGGGATGAGCAGCCGGGCGTCCGCGAGCGCCAGCAGCACCTGATGCTCGCCGGCCCGTCCCTGCGCGTACGCCAGCAGCGCCGCGGTCACCCGCGGGTCGGCGCGGCCGTCGTCGTCGGCATACCGAGGCCGCGGAATGTTCCGTCCCAGCACGGCACCGAGCGTATCCGTCCCGCCGCCCCGTGTCGGCGCGTGGACCTGAACGCGGGGAAACCCGAGGTTGACCGCCAAATGCCGGATAAGCCGAGATAGTTGACCAGCCGAAGGCGACGCTCAGCCGAGATCGGCGATGGCCGCCACCGTGCCGCCGCCCGACGGCCCTTGGTGCACGGCGGCGACGGAGACGAAGACCGCGGGATCGCCGGTCACCGCCGCCGCGACGCCGCCGACGCAGGCCTTGATCTGACGATGCCAGTGCACGTCGGAGTCGTCGAGCATGATGTTGCGGCGGCCGCGGACGGATCCGCTCGGGTCGGCCTCGCACTTGATGAAGACGTTCACCAGCCTGTCCCCGAGGTCGCTGTAGTGCGGCCGAGCGGGCACGTCGAGCCCGGCGGACCTGATGGCCGACCAGATGCCGTCGGCGTCCAGGGCGTCGTTCATCACCCCGTGGCCGATGCGGTACCGTCCGCCGATCCCCCGTACGTTGCCGACGACGACGATCTGCGCGCGATCAAGCTCAACGCCGGAGGAGCACGACGCCACCGAGGAGAACAGCGACAGGTCCCGGTGGATCTGCTCGGCGGCCGGCATCTCGATCTCGTCCAGCGCGACGGCGATGCCGAGCGCGGTGGTGGAGTTGGAGATGTCCATGGACTTCAGGGTGTCTTCGGTCACGACGTCGTGGCCGCGCCGCTTCGCGTCGTTGATGGTGTCGAGGGTGAGCAGCGGCGTCTTGGTCTGGACGTAGTGCACGTCGGCGGGATCGTCGATCCCGGCGAGCTTCATGGCCTCGCGCACGCCCCGGGCCACCTTCTCGACCATCGCCGGGCGGCCGATGTCCTCGGGGAGGATGACCTCGCTCATGGCGATGCCGACCGAAACGCGGGGCTCGCCGGAGGCGGGGGCCGTGGCGGGGTCGGCGGACGCGAAGATCGTGGCGTGCGGGCTGAGGACGCCGTCCGTACCGCCGGACCACACGAGCGGCACCCGCGCGACCTCGTCGGCGGTCCGGGTCCCCTTCGCGGTCAGCACCTCACGGAAGGCCCGGTCGGCGAGGATGCGGGTGTAGTCGTTGACGCCGCCGTTGCCCTCGGTCTTGCCGATGACTGCGAGCACCCGGTCGGCCTCGATCACGCCCTCGTCGATCAGCGCGGCGAGCCCGGAGGCGTCGGTCACGCTGCCGATCGGCACCTTGTGCACTTCAATCGGATCCGGCACTGCCCCTCACCTTCCCGGTTTCGTGTTTTTGTCGCTTGATCGCTGATCGCGCCCGGTCGCTTCGCGTTCGACGACGGTGCCGGCCGTGCCGGCGGCGGCCTCGCCGATCAGGTCGAGCGAACTGATCGCCGCCCGGTCGCCACCCCCGGCGATGAACCGCAGCGCCGCGTCCACCTTGGGTCCCATGCTGCCGCTGGCGAACTCGCCGTCCGCCGCGAGCCGCCGCAGCCGCTCCGGTGTCGTACGGCCGATGGGCCGGGCGCGCGGTGTCCCGTACTCGATCATCACGTGGTCGACGTCAGTGGCGATCACCAGGATGTCCGCGCCGATGTGGCGGCCAAGCAGCGCCGCGACGAGATCCTTGTCGATCACCGCCTCGATCCCGCGGAGCGCGCCGTTCTCGCGTACGACGGGGATGCCGCCGCCCCCGGCCGACACCACGACGTAGCCGGCCGACATGAGCGCGTCCACGGCCGGCGCGTCGATGATCTCCAGCGGCTCGGGGGAGGCGACCACCCGGCGCCAGCCGCGCTCCCCCGCCTGCGCCCAGGACTGGCCCATGGCTATGAAGCGGCGGGCGTCGGCCGCCGGGAAGTACCTGCCGACCGGCTTGGTTGGCGCGCCGAACGCCGGGTCGGCGCCGTCCACCAGCGTCCTGGTCACCACCACCGCGACGGGACTGGCCAGGCCGCGCGCGGCGAGCGCCCCCTCGAGCGCGTTGAGGATCAGCATGCCGATGGTGCCCTGGGTCTGGGCTCCGCACCAGTCCAGCGGAACGGGCGGCACGACGTGCGCGGCCAGTTGGTTCTTGATCAGCAGGTTGCCGACTTGGGGTCCGTTGCCATGGGTGAGGGCGACCCGCGCGCCGGCCGCGACCAGATCGGCGACCCGCTTCATCGCCCCCTCGATCGCGTGCCGCTGTGCCTCCGGCGTGGCGCTGCCGTCCGGCGATGTCATCGCGTTGCCCCCGAGCGCGACAAGGACCCGCTCGCCGTTGAGCGTAGGTGGAAGATTCACAGAGCGACGTTACCCGCAGGCCGGTAACCACTCATTGGCATCTATTGCCCAATCGTTCTGCTTTCTCGGTCAAACTTCGTACGTTCGGATGGGTGGATCCGCTCCCGAGCGGACGGCATCCGGCGCATACACCATGTGATGGAATGCAAGCCGACATTTACTGACTTGGTGTCGAGCATTCTGTAGATTCTGTGCTGGCCGGCACCTCTTCATCGTGGGGATTCGTACGGAATGGACAGCGCGGACGTTCATGGGGCCTTCCGCGACGCGCGCCGTGAGCTGGAATCGGTCCGGGCACTGCCCGCGGGTGCCCCCGGCGTGGGCGAGGCGGCCGACGGACAGGTGCGGGTGGTCGCGGCCAAGGGCGTCATCGAGTCCATCGAATTAGACCCGCGCGTGATGCGGCTGCCGAGCGAACGTCTCACCGAGCACCTCGTCGCCGCCGGAAACGCCGCCCTTGCGGAGATGCGGGCCCGGGCACCGGCACCGGAGCCCGCCGGCATCGACCCGGCCGCGCTCGCCGAGCGGGTGGAGCAGTTGACGGGCGAAGGGCTGCGGTCCATGGCGACGATCACCCAGGCGATCGAGGACGCGATGTCCCGGGTGGCGGAGCGTACGGGTATGACCGGCGATCCCGGTTTGCAGGGGTTGGAGCAGCTGGTGGAGCAGACCCGCCGGAGCATTCCGGCGGTCACTGGCGACTCCGCCGACGAGGCACCGGATCTCGCAGGCGCGGGAGCGGCGGCCGAAGGGCGGATACGGGCGCGTGTGACGCCGGGCGGGCGCATCGAATCACTGGACATCGATCCAGGGGTGATGCGGTTCGCCTCCGCTGACGTCGCCGAGCAGGCGGCCGCCGCGGCGATCGCCGCGCTCGACGACATGCGAGCCAAGTCACGCGACCGCGCGGGCGCGGTGGGCAACGTGGATCTGCGACGGCTGCAAGCGCTGCGGGAGGAAAGCGTACGGCAGATGAGCGCATACTCCGGCGCCCTGCGTGACCTGATCGCGAGCGTCTATCGCCGCTGAGCGGCATGCGAGAGGGAGGCGGCCGCATGGCCGATGAACTGCGATTTCATCCGCCGAGTCTGCGAGAGGCCGGTCAGGGGCTCAGCGAGGTGGGCGAACGGCTGGCCGCCGAATGGCAGGCGCTGGTCGCCGCCGCCCAGGGGATGGGCGACATCTTCGGCGATGACGACGTGGGGTCGCTGATCGCCGCCACCTACCAGGCGGCCCAGCAGATCGCCGAGGAGTCGTACGGCTCGGCGGCCGCAGGGTTCGGCGAGTTCGGCGGCGGATTGACCGACATGGCCGCGACGTACGAGCAGACCGAACAGGCCACTACGGAAGACGTCCAGGACGTCGGCGGGGCGGTGTAACCCGATGGGTCTGCAAATCCCGGGAGAGCTCGCCGACTTGCTCAACGAACTGGGCTACACCTGGCCCAAGTCCGACGAGACCAAGCTCGTGGAGCTGGGCCGGCATTGGATGGACTACGGCGGCAAGGTGCAGGGCCTCGTCGGTGACGCCGAGGGCGGCGCCGGAAGAGTGTGGCCCGAGAACGCCGGCCAGGCGATCGAGGCGTTCCGGGCCAAGTGGGACGGCGAGAACTCGGCGCTGGCGGTCACCCGGGACGGCGCGACCGGTGCGCAGGTGGTCGGCGCCGCCCTGTTCGTCTGCGCGGCGATCGTGCTCGCGTTGAAGATCAACGTGATCGTGCAGCTGACGATTCTGCTGATCGAGATCATCCAGGCGATCGC
>CALAED010000249.1 GCA_937891035.1 uncultured Thermomonosporaceae bacterium
GGATTCCTCGATGATCCACAACATGCCCGTCCCGCTGCTTCGGTTTCGGATGAAGGACCTGAACGGCCGCGATGGCCGTCTCGAGCGCCTCCGGATTGGCGGCCCCCACCATCCCATTTATGACGCGGACCCAGCGCCCAATACTCGCCGGTGCTGTGGCCGAACCACACCACCCATCCCGGATGCTCATATTGGATCCGCCGCGTGATCCCATCGGGAACAAATACCATGGGCGGGCCCCGTACTCACACGGCGCGAGTCGGCGGTCTCACTGATCCGCGACCCGCATCGGACCCAGGGTGAGGCCGTCTTCCAATGCCGTCATGATGAGCTGGGCCTCAGCGGGATACTTCCCGATCAGATCGGCCATCGCCTGCAGCTCCGCGGCCGTCGCGAGCAACTGTTCCCGGTTGCTGAGCTCGGCTTGAACGGTCATTTTCCCGCATTCCCTTCTCTTGGCGTTTCGCGTACTTGGGGACGCAATACGGCGATGACCGCCTTGCCGTCATCGGACGGGACACAGTCCCAGCCCTCGCACAGCGCCTCTACCACATGCAGTCCCCGTCCGTGCTCTCCAACAAAATCGGGATCCCGCCTTTGCGGAAGCGCGGAAGAGCCGTCGTGCACCTCGATGACGGCGTGGCCGGCGCCGATCCCGACCACAACCACACACGGCGTCTGCGGCGCCGCACGCACCGCGTTCGTGACGAGTTCGCTGACGATGAGCACCCCATCATCGACACATCCGGGGAGACCCAGTTCACACAGTGCGCGCCGAACGAAATCCCGAGCCACCCGCACCGACGCCGGCACTGGATCCAGCTTGATCTCCCGGCCATTCGTAGTCATGTGCAACCCAGCTCCATCCACTCGCCGCATCGTGGGAGCCTCGAGGAACCGCACCTCGTCGCGCACACCTCAACGTGGGTCCGACGCCGGATCAGGCTCCCGTCGGGACGCCCGGCACGGCTCTGGTATCCGCGTCCGAGACATCGAAAGCGGCCGCGTACTAACCAAGGCCGTGCTGAGCCACGACGGCTCCGGCGGTTTTCGGCTGCCTCGGGCGGCCTGCCCTCGATCCGGGCAGGCGGGCATAGCCGCGGGAATCTTACTTTTTGCTCGTCGGCGATGATGGCCACAGCGTTGGGTCCGTTCCTGCGTAGCGTTTCCGTCGCAGGGAGTAACTAACCGCATTCGCAAGGCGTCGAGGGACATGGATCGTGTCCCCTCGTTTTTCAGACGAGCAGGCCGACCTTGTCCGCGAGGTCCCGGGCATCCCGCTGGAGCGCTGGTGTTGATCCCTGGGCGTATTCGCGGATCATGCGCCGAGCGTAGCCGTTGTAGCGGATCGTCTCCGGCGCGGTGGTGTAAGCGTCGGTGAGAGCGCTGAGCGCCGCCGGTCCCGCGTTGCCGATCTGGTAGGCGCGGGCCACCTCGATGAGGTGCCGGGCGCGGCGTGGCTGGGACGGGATGGCCGTCGCCGCGGTGCGTTCGGCCTGGCGGATGCTTTCGGCCCCCTGTTTGAGCTCGACCGCGACGGTCACCGCATGGGCGTCCATGATTGTCCGGCTGAAGGATGTCATCGGGTCGTAATGAATTTCAGGGAGCCTGCCGGCCACCCAACCGGCCCGATCCCACCAACCCCACGCGGCGCCCTTCTGCCCTGACCGCGCCGCCGTGTAGGCCGCCGCGAAGTGCAACGCGCCCCATATCCCGAGCAGGTTGTCGTCGGCGTCGTCCAAGCGCGGCCGGAGAAGATCGAGGCCTTCGCGTGTCACGCTCTCTGCGGCGTCGAAGTCGCCCGCGTCCCGGTGCGCCTCGGCCAGCAGCCAAACGGCGTCACCGAACGCCTTCGGGTCATCTGACTCCTCGGCCGCCATCACGGCGCGCTCGGCGACTCGCCACAGCAGGTCGGCGGCCGGCTGGTAGGCCAGAAAGAACTGAACGAGGTTGTAGGCCCCCGCGAGCAACGCCAGGGCCCGCCGGCGCTCCGCACCCTCGTACGCACGCATGGCGTACTTGGCATCACGGATCAGATCAGGCAGTAACCCACCAAGAACCGTTCGATGGTCAGGAGCCGAGTGCCGAGCGCGCCAGGCCGCGCCGAGCCGGCTCTCCAGATGATCGAGGGCAGGCGGCGGACCGTCCGGCGTCACACCCACGGCATTGATGGCATCCCGGACAGCGGGCAGCGCAGGGTGTCCAGGACCTTGAAACAACGTCATCGGCAACGGCTGCCCACCGATGAATTGTGCCAGGTCGCGCACCTTGAGCGCCTCTGCCAGCTTCACCAGCACGGGCAGCTTCGGCTGTTGCAACTGGCCGGTCTCCACCGCTTTGACCCACCGGGCGCTCTTGCCTATGAGGCCGCCGAGAACAGCGCGGGACATACCCCGGCGCTGGCGATAGAACTTGATCCGCTCACCCACCGACAGCGTGGGGTCAGCGGGATCGCCTACTCGGTCTCGCATGGCCCGTGCCCTCCTGGCGGTTTCGACAGCCTCAGGGTAGGGCGCAGGGCCTAATCACGTATACGGAACCAAACGCAACGATCCAACTGCGTACAGCGACCTCCGCAGCAGGGCTTCCGACCACCTCAGGCCCAGCTCCGTGGGGCCCTGGTCATGTACTTTCAGAGCCGCCTGCCGGGTCGGCAGCTCATCGTCGGATGCGGGCGGGGTCACCCGGCGGCTCGCGTGCGTTGCTCTGGCTTGGGGAGGCCGATCACATCGACATTGCGTTTCACATCGTGACGACAAGTTTGCCGGTCGTGTGTCGGCGGATGAAGTCGACGCATGCCTGGGCGCCGTCGTCGAGGCTGTACCGACGGCCGATCGTCGCCGGGAGCTCGCCGGATCCCGCCAGTTCGCCTAGGTCGCGCATCTCGCCGTGTGTCCCTTCCACGTCGAGCACGAAGTACAGGCGCACGTCGTCGCGGGCGATCCACTTCTGCTCTGGTACGGGGTAGGTGATCGTGACGAGCCGACCGCCCGGGCGGACCGCTCGGGCGACCCCGGTGAGGCGGTCGCTGGGCAGGGCCAGATTGAACGCGATGTCGATGGCGGCGGGGTATTCGGCCTCCGCGTAACCGATGATCTTGTCGGCGCCAAGGCCACGGAGGATGTCGGCGTCATCGGCGGTCGCCGTGGCGATCACC
>CALAED010000250.1 GCA_937891035.1 uncultured Thermomonosporaceae bacterium
CTCGTTCATGAAGCCGTAGCCGCCGTGGATCTGCGTGGCCTCGCGGGCGTTCGTCACGGCGATCTCCGAGGAGTAGAGCTTGGCGATCGCCGCCTCCCGCTTGAACGGCTCGCCACGCATCATCTTCTCGGCGGCCCGGTACCACGCGAGCCGGGCCGTGTGCGCCCGTACCTCCATGTCGGCGATCTTGAAGGCGATCGCCTGGTTGGCCCCGATCGGCGCGCCGAACGCCTCGCGTTCCTTGGCGTATTTGATCGATTCGTCCAGACATCCCTGGGCGAGCCCGGTGGCGAGGGCGGCGATGGCGATGCGGCCCTCGTCCAGGATGGACAGGAAGTTGGCATAGCCCCGGCCGCGCTCGCCCAGCTGGTGATCGGCCGGCACCCGGCAGTCGTCGAAGGCGAGGTCTCGGGTGTCCGAGGCGTGCCAGCCCACCTTGGAGTACGGCTTGGACACCGTGCAGCCGGGCGAGGGCAGCGGCACGATGATCGACGAGATCCCCCTGCCGGCCGAGGTCCCCCCGCCATCGGAGTCGGTGATCGCGGTCACGGTGATCAGCCGGGTGATCTCGGTGCCGGAGTTGGTGATGAAGCTCTTGGTGCCGTTGATCACCCAATGCTCGCCGTCCAGGCGCGCCGTCGTCCTGGTGGCCCCGGCATCGGACCCGCCGCCCGGCTCGGTGAGCCCGAAGGCGCCTAGTGCCCGGCCGGCCGCCAGGTCGGGCAGCCAGCGGCGCCGTTGCTCCTCCGTGCCGAAGCGGAAGATGGGCATCGCGCCGAGCGACACCCCCGCCTCTAGCGTGATCGCGACCGACGAGTCGACGCGTGCCAACTCCTCGATCGCCAAACAGAGGGCAAAGTAGTCGCCACCCATTCCCCCGTATTCCTCCGGAAACGGCAGTCCGAACAGCCCCATTGAACCCATCTGTCGGACAATGTCATAAGGAAACTCTCCGGAGGCGTCCAGACGTTCCGCCTCCGGCGCGACCACGCGCCGGGCGAAGTCTTCGACGGTCTTGCGGAGGCTTTCATGCTCGTCACTGAGCCGATAGTCCATAACCTGTCATGCTGCCATGTGGGCCCCGTATCCTCACTGGGGTGGCCCGTGGCTCGGTGGGCCAGCCAGCCCGAAAGGACGCAGTCTTCGTGAGTTTCGCCGTAGACCTGTACCGGCGGTTCGCCCGCCTGATCCATGAGCTCGCGAAGTTCGGCAGCGTCGGCGCCATCGCATTCGTCATCACCATGGGCACCGCCAACCTGCTGCACGGTGGCCTCGGCGTCGGGCCGCTGAGCTCCAACGCGATCGCCACCGTCATCGCCACGACGTTCGCCTACTTCGCCAACCGCTACTGGACGTTCCGGCATCGCGACCGCAGCGGTCTCCGCCGCGAGTACACGCTGTTCTTCCTGCTCAACGCCATCGGCTTGGTGATCACCGAGCTCTTCATCGGCTTCACCCACTATGTGCTTGATCAGCGCAGCCTGATCGCCTTCAACATCGCCCAGATCATCGGCACCGGCGTGGCGACGCTCTTCCGCTACTGGTCGTACAAGAGGTGGGTCTTCCTCCCCCCGACCATGCCGCCGGTCGACCCGCACACCGGGCTGCCCGGGGATCGATCCGCCACGGCCAAGGACAGCACGACCGCCAACCACAGCATCGCGGAGTTCACGCGGGTCCACTGACAACGCGATGCTGCGGCCCCCATACGTCCGCCTGCCGCAGGAAGATCGCGAACAGCGCCGGCCGGGCCCGCACCAACTCCAGCCGTCCGCCGTCGGCCGCCACCAGTGAGCGCGCCAGCGACAGCCCGAGCCCGGTGCCCTTGCCGCCGGTCACGCTGCGTTCGAACACCCGGCGCTCCAGCTCGGGCGGCACGCCGGCCCCTTCGTCGCCCACCTCGACGACCACCGAGCCGGACATCATCTTCGTCGTGACGGTGACCAGTCCGTCGCCGTGGACCAGCGAGTTGTCCAGCAGCGTCGCGATGGTCTGAGACAGGGCCTCCGGGTTGACGATCGCGATCAGTCCCCGCTCCCCCATCAGCCGGATCTCCCTGCCCGCGTGCTGGAACATCGGCCGCCACTCCTCGGTCTGCTGATCGACGATGTCGTCGATCTTGGCCGGGCCCGCGTTTCCCGTGCGGTCCTGCCTGGCCCGGGCGAGGAGCTGCTCGACGACCGCGGTGAGCCGTTCGGTCTGGGCGAGCGCCGCCGCCCCCTCCTCCCGTACGAGGTCGGGATAGTCGGCGGCCTCAACGATCTCCTCGAGCCGCATCGAAAGCGCGGTCAGCGGCGTACGCAGCTGGTGGCTGGCGTCCGAGGCGAACTCACGGCTGGCGGCCAGCAGATTGGCGATCCGCACCGCGCTGCTGTCGAGCACCTCCGCCACTCGGTCGACCTCGGCCAGGCCGTAGCGGCGCCGGCGCGGCCGGGCGTTCCCCGAGCCGAGCCGCTGCGCCGTGTCGGCGAGATCGACCAGCGGCAGCGTGAGCCGCCGCGCCTGCAGCACCGCCAGGCCGACCGCGACCACGATCCCGAGAGCCATGAGGGCCCCGATGAGGAGGAGTTGGCGCATCGCCTCCCGATGGACGACGTCCGCCCGTTGGGACACCTGGACCCGGACGCCGCCGCCCGCGCTCGTCCTGGTGATGAGCGGACCGGCCTCCCCGGCCGGATGGTTCCTGGCCTCGACCTTCGACCCGTCCGGAAGGGTGATCACGATCTCGCGGTCGGCGTAGGCGTCGGCGATCTCGTAACCCCTGATCGGTTTGCCCTCCTCGAGGGCGAGCTGCACCTCTTTGACGAGCGTCGTGGCCTGGCCGCTCAGCCGGGCCTCGCTCTCTTCATAGATGAGCCGGTTGGTGGTATACGCGAGCGGAATGCCAAGCAGCAGGACGGCCACCACGGCGACCGCCAGCGTCGACAGAAGTAGCCGGCGCCGCATAAAGGCTCCTTAACTTCCGGGGGGCGGCCGCCGGGCCGGCGCCGCTCGGACGTCCGTACGGGCGGATGTCGCCCGTCGGACGTACGACGCGGGCGCCGGCACGGCACCCGGCAGGGGTTGGTAGAGCGCCTAGGAGGGTCCTAGTCGCCGCGCTCGAAGCGGAAACCGACGCCGCGCACGGTCGTGATGTATCTCGGGTGCGCGGCGTCGTCACCCAGCTTGCGGCGCAGCCATGAGATGTGCATGTCCAGGGTCTTCGTCGACCCCCACCAGTTGGTGTCCCACACCTCCCGCATGATCTGTTCCCTGGTGACGACCTTGCCGGCGTCGCGGACCAGCACGCGCAGCAGGTCGAACTCCTTGGTGGTCAGCTGCAGCTCCTGGTCGCCCATCCAGGCGCGGCGGGACTCGGCGTCGATGCGCACCCCCTGCACGATCGGGGTCTCCGTGCTGCCGCGGCGCAGCAGCGCGCGCACCCGGGCGAGCAGTTCGGCGAGCCGGAACGGCTTCGTGACGTAGTCGTCGGCGCCCGCGTCGAGCCCGACGACGGTGTCCACCTCGTCCGCGCGGGCGGTGAGGATCAATATGGGCACACCGTGGCCCTCAGACCGGACCCGGCGCGCCACCTCAAGCCCGTCGAGCTCGGGCAGCCCGAGATCGAGAACGATGAGATCAACGCCACCCCCAAGGGCCCGCTCGAGCGCCTGCGGACCGTCCGGGCTGACTTCAACGTTGTACCCCTCGCGGC
>CALAED010000251.1 GCA_937891035.1 uncultured Thermomonosporaceae bacterium
AGGATGGCTTGTTCGATGTCGGCGGCTTCGCGGCACGGCGGGCAGATGAGGGTCACGATGCGGCCTCCCGCCGGATGGGGATGGCGGCGGCGTATTCCTGGTAGATCCCGGCTTCTTTGAGGAGGTTGATGACGAGCCGCCCGGCTTTGGTGATCTTCCAGATGCGGCGGGGAGTCATGGTAAGGACTTGCTCGCCTGGCTTGCGGTGCTGGTCAAGGATGTGTTTGACCAGGCCGCGCCGTTCGAGGCCTTGGAGGCCTACGGCAGAGTTGTTCCAGGGGGCGCCGCGCGGGCTGCGGACGCGGCCCTGATCGAACTTGTCGGTTTTGGGGTCGATGGCCGGCTGGTTTTCTTTGAGGAGCAGGTCGAGGTAGACGAGTTGGGCGAGGTGGGTTTTGCCGAGGGTGAGTTGGAATCCGACGGCGGTGACGTGGTCGCGGAGGGCGTCGTTGATCTCGGTCATGGCAGCTTGATCCGTTCGTGCCAGGCCAGGTCACGGAGGGCTTGCGGCCAGGAGTTGAAGCGGATGCCGCGGTCGTCGATGTAGGCGACGGCGGGGAGTTTCTGGTTGGTGACCAGCACCGCGGTCGTGTCGTTCCAGAACTTCGGCACGGTGGCCGGGTCTTCGTGCCAGGCCGTCTCGATTCCGCTGCGCTGTTTGATCCACCGCGCGACCTGGACCGGGTCGCGAGTCGTGTGGACGAAGATGGCCACCCCGGCGTCCATGAGGGCCCGGATGGCGTCGAGGGCGCCGGGGATCGGTTCGTCGTAGATGGTGCCGTCGGCCCAGCCTTTGGTGTAGGCGTGGATGACGCCGTCGAAGTCGACGGCGACGGTTTTGGGGTGGGCGGCGGCCCGGGCGGTGTTGGCCGCCCGGGCACCGCTTGGGATACCGCTCGTCATGCCGGGGTTCCATGCATGACCTTGCCCTTGGTCGCCTCCTCCACCTGCTTGACCACATCGAGCACCGCGTCACGGATCACCGCGGCCGGGTCGTCCAGCAGGTAGGCGACGAGGAGCTTGCCGTTCTCGACCCGGTACCGGAACCGGGCCGAGATCTCGTACGGGTCGGCGAACTCGAACGGCGCCACACCGATCTTGAAGGCGGTCGGGACGGCGATGTTGCCGGAGTTCCCGGCCGTCGCGTCGGTGGTCTCCTCGAAGTGCAGCTTGTGGTTGCCGTTGTCGAGGCGGACGTTGGAGGTGAACCGGACCTTGGTCGCCGTCTGGAAGTTCTGGACGACCTCGAGCATGGTGGCGCCGTTCGGGTCGCGGATGTCGTCGACGTGTTCCTCGACGAACTCGGCGAACGCTGATTGGGCGAACGGCTTGCCGTTCATGGCCATCCAGGCGTCCCACCGGTCGGTGGTCGGCAGGGTGAGGACGAGGCGGTGCTGTCCCCAGCGGGCCCCGTCGGCGCCGCCCTGGTTGGCGTCGAGGACGGCGGTGAGGTAGTGGCCGGTGATGTTGACGTAGATCTCGGTGCCGTCGTCGGAGTGCTTTTGGTAGTAGTGGAGGAAGGAGTCGAGGTCGTCGACGTAGACCTTCCCGGCCTTGTGTTTGGGCTGGTCGCGGTACTCATCGCCGGTCAGGTCGATCTGGTGGACGGCGCCGCCGGGGAGGGCCCAGCCGTAGATTTTGCCGGGCTCGAGCTCACGCGGGTCGGTGGTGGCGATCGCGGTTTCGACGATGGTCTGCATTTCGTTGTCGGTGGCGGTCATGCGGTCTCTTTCGGATCGTGGGTTGGTGCGGGGTCTTGGTGGGCGGCGGCCTGGGCGGTGAAGTAAGCGGCCAGGGCGTTGTCGACGTGGTCTTGCGCGTTTTGCACGTCGGTCGAGGTGTCTTCGTCGAGGTAGTCGCGGCGCCAGTAGGCGGCGGCCAGGTCGAGCGCGGCGGCGACCACTTCATCGCGGGCGGCCTCCACGGCGAGGATCTGCTGCGCTTCGCGGATGTCGTCGGCTGTCAGGTCGCCGGCGGTCATTGGCCGGCCTTGCGCAGCTCAGTGCCGGGCTCGGGCTTGTTGACGGTGCGCAGCGGCAGCTGCATTTGGCGGGGGTCGTCGCGGACGAGGTTGCCGTCGGAGTCGCTGAAGAACACCGACTCGACGGGCTCCTCCTCCGGCAGCTTCAGCGACCGGCGAGCCGTCACCGTCAGGGCGTTGTTGCCGCGCATGGGGGCGACGGTGAACTTGATGGTGAGCTCGCCTTTGCGGCCGTGCTCGCGGACGGCGGTGGTGAGGGTTTGCATGTCGGCGCTGAGTAGGTCGGCGAAGTCGCCGCCGTTGACGTCTTGGAGGACGGCGGCGAACGGGCGCACCTGCCCGGCGCCGTCGTTCTCGTTCTCGGGTGGTTGGGTCATGCGGAGTTCCTTCCTGCCCCGGTGGGCTCCTTGCTGCTGTTGTTGTGATGGGGGTAGGCGTTTTCGGTCGCGACCAGCAGCCGATGCCGTGCCATGAACGCCGCCGCCACTGGGCTGGACCCGGACGCGGCGGGTAGTGGGCTGGCGGCATAGCCGGCTTCAGTGAGGTGGTGGGCGACTTCGTTGAGTTCGGCGTGTGTTTCGCACGCCTGGATGGCGGTGATCCATTCCCGCTCGGCGGCGGTGGGCGGCCCGGCCGGTTCGGGATCTGACCCGGGTGGGGCGGGGGCTGCGGGTCGCGGTGGCGGGCCGGGGTTGGCGTCGTCGTGGGTCAGGCCGAGCACTTCGAGTACGAAGTCGGCGTCCGGGTCGTCCGGGGTGCGGGCGTTGCGAACGGCGAAGCGAGCGGCGAGGGCGAGTTCACGATCGACGCGGGGCCGGTCTTCGGGACGGATGGTGACGCCGGCCAGGATGTGATGGCCCTCGACGGCGGCGCCGCCGACGACGGGTTTCTTGGGGGTGGCGGCGGCGGCTTCGACTTGCCGGGTGGTGGCCATTAGGCGAGCACCTCCGCGAAACAGGCCCAGCTGCTCGGGACGCACCGGCGCCGAATGGCAGGCGTGGGGGCACACCCAACGGCACACCCGGTCCGCCAGCCACACCATCGCGATCCGTGGATACTTCGGGCCGACAGCGTCCGTCGTCGGATGCTCGTACGGGCCGGCGAATACCGCCGGGTGGTAACCGGCGGGGGAGACGATGACGGTGGCGTAGATGTCGATCGGGGCGGAGCGCAGGCATCTGCCGCATTGGCCGGTCTTGCACCAGGTGCTCGGCCCGGCCTGGCACGGGCAGATGCTGTACGCCTGCGGGACCTCGCGGAACTCCTTGCGCATCGTGCCGGTCCAGGCGTGTTCGCGGACCCATGCAGCCTGGTCGGGTGTCATTGTGCGGTCACCTCCCTGCTGGTGTCTGTGTCATCACAGCGGGTGGCGGATGCTTGTGTCTCGGATGCGAACAAACGCGAAGGCTCGTCAAGGGGGTCGCCGTAGCCGGCGAGACGCAAATGCCGGACAAGATCGCCGAGCAGCATTCGGACGGGTGGCCCGGTGTGCTCGATCCCGCCGTCGTAGGGCGACGACAAGTAGGCCGCGACGTCGAGCGGGAGGACCACCCACCAGCGGCCCGCGTTGGCCGGCCCGACGCCGCGCCGCTGCAGCACGAGGACACCGATGTCGGCGCGGGCGCGTTGTCGCTGCTTTTCCAGCTCGGCCAGCCATTGGGTGACCTGCTGGTCGCTGGCGTTCTTGGCCTGCTCGCCGCCTTTGACCGACCAGCAGAGGCCGGGGGTGCCGGCGATATCGCCGGCGTCTTGGATGCCGCGCAGAGCGCGGCGTTCGGCGTGCGGGAAGCCGTTGGTGTGGAGGTGGCGGACTGTGGCGGTTTCGCCTGCGGTGCCGATGTCTTTCGGCCGGCGCTTCATACGACGACCTTTTCCGGTTGCTGGTCAGCGGCGTCTTCACCAATCACCAGCTGGCCGGGGATCGGCGGCGCGCACTTCGAGCACAACCGCCCGGCGACAGGGGGCGACCCGGGGGCGGTCGCGCCCCAGCCCCAGGTGCACCATTCCGGCGGGATCCCGCAGGCCCGTGCCTCAGCTTCGATCGCGTGGATCTGCTCGGCGATCTCGGGGGCGAACAATTCGATGCCAGCGATCTCGCCCTCTTTGGCGTAGCAGCCGCACAGGCAGTCCCCCGACATGTGCAGGTGGACGGTGACTTCGTTCAGCGGCAGCGCGTCGGGATGGCAGAGCATGTGCTCGGCGTGTACGTGGCCGAGCACGCAGCGGTGACGCTCCCTGTACTCGGCGAGGTGCCCGAGGGTCCAGTGCACGATCGGGGAGCACCAGATGATCGCGCCTTCATGGTCGATCTCGGCGCTCGTGCGGAACCGGCGTTTGGACTCTGACCAGCGCATGCCGCCGAGGAAGACGATCTGCCCGGACTTGCCGCGCGGCCCGACGAGATCCCGGCGGACCTGTTCGAGCGCCCGTTCCTTCAGCCGCTGGTACATGATCGGGTGCCCGGCAGGACCCGGAAAGCCCTTCCACACCGGACGAATCCCGGCATTGGGTCCGGTACGCGCCAAGACCCTGCCAAGCACGAGGTCGCGGTAAGCATCCGGCGGTCGCGCCTCGATGATCTGCTTGCCCCAGGCCCCTGCGATGTCGTGGACGTACCGTCGGGTTGCGGGGATACCGATGCCGGTGTTGATGAACACGATCGTGTCCGCGCGGTCTCGCATGAGGTGGCCGAGCAACGTGGAGTCGTTGCCACCGGAGATCAGCATCAAGATCCGCTCGGCGGGCCAGCGTTCGCAGACCTCGTCGAGGAGCGCGTGGGAACGGGCGATTGCCTCGTCGAGGGTGCGGGCTTCGTATGTGCTGGCCTTGGGCGGGACGGCGGCGAGGGCGTCTGGCAAGCCGGGGAGGATGTCAGCCTGCGTCATATTTCTGCCCTTCTGGTGATGTGGTGGGGGGCGGGCCCGGACCCCGCTACCTCCGGGCCCGCCGCGTCCCGAGGCCCAGGGGGCGCGGCGGGAGTATGTGGACCGGCAGCGGCGGCCGCCGCACGCTGGCCCCCGACCGCCGGGCCTGCCGCAGTCCTCGCCGCTGCGGCGCCAGGGGTCGCGGTGGCCCGTCCGCGCCCGCTCCTGGTCGGGTCCGGTCTGGTGGCGCCGTCCCCGCACCCGCGTGCCACCAGACCGGACGTTTCGGGCCCCGCCGCGCCCACCGGGGGGGTGGCGGGCACGGCGGGGCGGGTGGCCGGCGACGGGGGGATGGCGCCGGCCGGGGTTGCCGCGGACACCCCGGGAGGGTGGGGTTGCAACGCCGCGGCGACGTAGTCTGTTTTAGGCGGTGTGCCGCTGCCGGTTGGGCTATCGGGGGTCATGACATGGCCGCCTTTCACGCGATCACCTCGTCGGCGAACAGGTCACCCTGACCTGTCGTGACTGGCGGCGGCTTCGGCACGCCGAGCGCCCGGGCACGCTCACCCGGGTCTGTGGTGCGCCACCTCGCGAGCCGGCCGTAGTCGTGGGACAGGTCGCAGCTGACGCCTATGCGGCCGTGGACAGTGGCGACGAGCGCGGTGGTGCCGGTGCCGCCGAACGGGTCGACCACAACGCTCGGGCGGGTGGGTGCGTCGGGGGTGGAACAGGCGCAGGCGTAGCCGGTGCGGGTGACCTCGACGTGGTGGTGCACTTGGCGGCCGGGGATCTCATTCCCGCCGGATTGTGAGCCTTCGCGGAGCCTGCTCGAGGTGGTGTGCCGCGTCCAGCCGCCTACCTTGGCGCGGTCGAAGATCGGTCGTCGTCCTTCGCCGCAGGCAGTGCAGATGCCGGGCGGGGACCAGCCGAGCACGATCTGCCGGACCAGTGCGGGCGGGAACGCTGCGAAGTGGTCCACGGCAAGGTGTTCGGGGACCTTGAGCGGCTGGGTGGCGATCTCCCACACGCTGCCGGGCAGCTTGCCGAGCGGATTGCGGTTGCCGGGGACGTTGCCGCCGTCTTTCCGGTCAGCGTTGTTGTTCAGGTATGTGCTCGTGATCTCATGAGGCAGCCGGCCGCCGTGCTTGTGCCGGGCGTTCCGTGCGCCGCTCGACAAGAACTCACCGGCGTGCGGCTCGCGGATCTCATCGACCGCGCTGTAGTACCGGGGCTGCTTGGTGAAGTGGAAGAACTGCTCGTGCGAGCGTCTCACCCGGTCCGTCACGCTCTCGGGCAACCCGTTGGGCTTGGACCACAGGACCTCAGCGCGCAGGATCAGCCCCAGGCCATCGAGACACCCGAGGGCGTACCGCCACGGCAGGCCAATGAGGGACTTCTCCGGCACATAGGTGCCGGTGGACGGATCGATGATGTTCTCGTACGGCATGCGCGCGAGGCCACGTGCGCGATCCCGTTTCCAGTCCTTGGCCAACTCCGGGCGGTCCGGGAACAGGCCGTCCTGCTGGGAGCTCGGCCGCGTGGCCACCCGCTGGCTGTACCTGTCGCCGAGGTTGATCCACATCGACCCGGACGGCTTGAGTACCCGCATCCATTCGCGGGTGCACTCCAGCAGCGCCGTCACGTACTCGGCTGGAGTGGGCTCGGCGCCGATCTGCCCGGCCAGCGAGCCGTCACCGTCGCGGTAGTCCCGCAACGCGTAGTACGGCGGCGACGTAACGATCAGGTCCACAGAGTCGTCAGGCAGCGGCAGCGATCGGGCGTCGGCGCGGACCACAATCGCGGTCACCGTGCACCTCCGGGGAGGAGCGCGGGCAGCGCCTGTCCGGCGTAAGCGGCGTCCAGCTGAGGGATCGTCCGCTCCGCCACCGTCGACCCGTCCGGCAACACCAGGTGCGCGAGGAACTCTTCGTCCAGCGTGCTGATCCCGGCCTCGATCGCTTCGAGCTTCGCCTTGATCACCAGCGAGAGGGCGGCCCAGCGTTGCCGTACGGCCTGCTCGTACGCCTTATCCGCTGCGTCCCGGCTGCGTTTGAGACCCCGATCAGGGGTGTGGGTGAACTCCTTGTCCTGAGGGTTCGGCATTGGCAGCTTGAAGCGGACGCGTCGCCGTTCCATCTCGAACATGACGCTCGCGTGGGACTGGTCCCAGCCGTAGGCGAACCCGGTCGCGCCGTAGCGGCGGAGGGTGCGTTCGATTTCGGTGCGGCGCTGCTCGCTGCTCACCGCGGTGGTTTTGGCGTACTGGCTCACCGGGACCCCCGTTCGTGGCTCGCCTGCGCGTCGAGGCGGCGGGAGCAGTGCAGGGTCCAGGCGGCGGCGGGGACACCGAGCA
The DNA here is from genome assembly GCA_937891035.1 of uncultured Thermomonosporaceae bacterium. GTDB lineage: Bacteria > Actinomycetota > Actinomycetes > Streptosporangiales > Streptosporangiaceae > CALAED01. The sequence continues at coordinate 7,199 of CALAED010000251.1, forward strand.
CAACGATCAGGACGCAGATGGCGGTCATGGCTTGGGCTCCCAGTGCTCGCACGCCGGCCACCACGCGCGGCAATCCGTCGCCGCGCCGTGGCTGGCGAACGGCGGGTCTTTGCGGGGGTTGCCGTCCCAGCCGCGTAGGCACTTCGGGAAGGGGTGTTTGCCGTGGCCGGTTGCCTCGCGGAACCGGCAGCCGCCGCAGCGCGGTCCGGCCGCCGTCTTGTCGCCCGGCGGCGGCGCGTCGGGATGCAGCCGGAGCGGGACCCCTACGGCGAGGCCGATGGGGTGCCGGCCGCCTCGAAGCGCCTCGGTCTGGCGGCTGGTGCGGCGCCGCTGGGCCGAGAGCTTCTCGGTGGGCTCCGGCGGGACGATCGCGGCAGGGTCCACGTCGAACAGGGCGTCGGGCTTCGGGGCGCTCACCGGGCACCACCCCTCCGCAGCAGGCGACGCCGCCGCCTGAGCCCGGCCCGCATGTCTTCGAAGTCGCGCCGCGCTTGGTTGTCTCGGAACTCACGGTCGGGATGGCCCACTGGTGGCTCAACCGGCCCGCCGGGGACACGGCGGCGGCGGCCTTGGACTAGCAGCCAGCAGCCGAACCCCGCCGAGCCGACCGCGCTCACGGCGCAGGCGCCTACGAGTACACCGAGGGCGAACCCAGCGTGCAGCGCCTGCCCGAGCACCTCCGGGTCGCACGTCATCGCAGCCTCCGGCTGGTGTCGGAGTCGTCGCGTTGGCCGGGCCGGATGCCGTCGTGGCCCCGGTCGCCGGCGAACAGCAGCGTGAGGGTGAGGAAGACGGCGAAGGCGGCGGCTGCCCAGAGGTCAGCCATCGCCGGGCACCTCCTCCTCGCCCACGGCTCGGATTGGCGGGCACGGCCACAACACGCCGCACGCCCTACACCAGGTGGCGTGATCGTCGTCGTCATACGGTTGATGCGCGGCGCGGACCTGCTCACGGTCGAGGTCGTCGGCCAGATAGGCCAATGCTGTGATCGCGCTGCCTTCCGGCAACCCGGCCACCAGGTACGGGCCGAGGTGGGACACGGTGGCGAGCAGGGCGTCGCGGATGTCCGCGGCGTTGTCCGGCGACAACCCGGGGATGGCTTCGGCGAGGACGCCGCGGAGCCGGTGGGCCAGGGTGGTGAGCGCGGTGTGGTTGTCGTCGGGGGTGCGTTGGCGGCCTTCGCGGATGACGTTGAGGGCGCGTTGCCGGTCGGCGTCGAAGGTGTGGTCAGGCATCTGTGGCCGCCATTTCGCCTTTGCGGTGGTCGAGGGTCATCGGCCCGTACCGCTGGTTGGCCGCCTCAGGCCTGACCCGGCCGCCTTCCTCAGTGACCAGGACGATGTCGGCCTCGTCGGTTTCGGCGATGTCGTGGACGTCGGTGGCGAACAGCAGGCCACCGTTGGCGCCGCGCCATGGGTCGCCTTGTTGGGGCGGCCACTCGGCGGGCGCGACCCGCTCGATCACGGCGTGCGGGGGAAGCACCCACACCTCGCCGTCCTCTGTGGTGACCGCCACGCGGATTTGCGAGACGTCGGAGAACCGGACGTTGTCGATGGTGAGGCGGACGTGCTCGCCAGGCTTGAAGTCAGCCATCGGAGTTCACCTCCGGCCACACGTTCGTGAGGCGGGTGCCGTACGGCGCGTCGATGCGCAGCACCGTCGAGTAGGGGATGCTGCGGTGCTGCTCGATCCGCACCGGCCAGGGCGGCAACGGGATGGACTCGTCGGCCTGCCCGATCGCGACCGCCCAGCACCCCTCGCCTGTGCGGATGGCGTGGACCTGCATTGCCTCGGTGCCCCCGGGGGCAATCAGGTCGCCGCGCCACATCACCTCGGAGTCGGGGGTGTCGGTGCCGTAGACGTTGAACTCGTCGGCGCCTTCACAGCCTTCGACCTCGACGAGGTCATCAGAGGCGCCGTAGATCTTGATCGTGGCCATCAGACGACCGCCCCCCGCACCGCGCCGGCCGAGCGGACCGCGCTGTGCAGCGCCCCGGCGCGGTGCCGCCAATGCCCAGTGCGCGCCCACGCAGCCCTGCGCCTGGCCGGCCGCGCGGCCAACCACAGACCGGCCGCCAACAGCACCAGCGGGCCAGCGGTCAACGCGCGCGCCTCGGCGGCGGGCTGCTCACCCACCATGGGCGTGCCCTCGGCCGGGCGGTCCGGTAGCCGCCCGTACCCCTGCAGGGGGTCCCCGCCGGGCCCGTTGTCGCCGTTGTCCCGGTGGTCGTCGCGGGGCTCAATCCGATCGACCATCGACCGGGGATGCGACCGCGGCGCCCCCACCTCATCCAGCAGCGTGATCCACTCGGCGTCCACCCGGGCCAAGATCCCGGTCAGCACCTCCAGCGTGCCCTTGACCCATACCTTGACGGCGAGGCCGAGGAGGTGCCCGTATTCGGGGTCGAGATCTTGAGCGATCTCGGCCGCCGACAACGGCGCGGCCACGTTGACGGGGGTGGGGTGCTTACGCGCCCGGTCATCCAGCCCGGCTAGGGCCGCGTCGATCACCGGCTTGTCCGGCGCCGGGGTCTGCGGCAGCGGCAGGCCATGCCGCTCGCAGTACTCCCGCACCATCGCCGCCAGCCCATTGGCCTTGCCCAACGCCGCCGCGTGATCGGCGCAGAGCCTGTCACGATCGGCCTGCGCCCTGGCGATGTAGGTGTCGATCTCATCCAGCTTCTGTGCGAGCTGGAAGGCGGTGGCGCGGTGGGCCGTCGAGGAGTCCCACACCATTTTGATGGCGTCGGCGCTGTGCTCGACCGGCTGCTCAGGCACCTCGGGTTGGGGTTTGCGGTTCGCCATGATCAGGCCACCGCCCCCGCAGCCTCGGCCGCCTGCTCGGTAGCTGGCGCGTCAGCCTTGGCCGGCGGTTTGTCGTACACGCCACAGACGACCGCCTCGTATTCGATCCGGCCGAACGCGCGCTGCGCATAGTGGTGCGGGCCGCCCTGGTGCCTCGGCCCAGACTCGACGCCGAGGATCTTGGCGACCCGGTCGACCTCGACGACTGCCGCTTCAGTGGTGTCGATGCCGCGCGCATTCTGCGCATAGAAGCTGATCGTTTGGTGGCCATCCACCGGCAGATCAGGGTGGGCCTCGATGAAGTCGGCGAGCTCACGCAGACCGTTGATGACGCCCGCCCGTTTGGCGTCGAGCACGGCCAGCTGCTCGGCGCGGTTGACGACGAACACGCCGGGCCCGGCGCCGCTGCGGACGTTGATCCACACCTGGTCGCCATCGAGCGTCGGGGGCGTAGCCACCGTCCACTTTCCTGGGAACCCTTCGACGTCGTATGGATCCTCGGTGATGACGTCGCCGACCTTCAGCGACAGCGGTTCACGGCGGTTGTTTGAGATACTGGACATGGCCCTGATCTCCCTTCAGATGGTTGTGGTTGGGGCCGTACGGTCGGCTCCGGCGGCAGCACCCGCCGGGGCCACGTTCATCAAGTCGGCGATCAGCCGGTCCGTGCCGGCCAACCCCTCAGCAGGCGTCGGTTCCGGGGCAATCAGCCCATCGAGCTGCACCAAGAACGCCTCAACGCGCTGCTGAAGGACGAGAGTCCGCAGGCCGGTCATACGAGCGCGCCTTGCGCCTGGGCCGGGATCAACGGCCAATCCCCCGACACATCCCCGTCGTGCTTGCCCTGGCCCTTCAGATAGGCCCGGTACGAGTCGGCCTGCTCGGCCTTGACCCGCACCTGCAACTCATGCAGCTTCGCCAGCGGCATGCCGTGCAGCCGGCGCAGCCGGGCGACGTCACGCGAATCCCGCCACGGCCGCACCCTGATGTCGCCCAGCGTCACCTCGATCGCCTGCAAATCCAGGGCGTCGAGGCCGGACAGGTAGCCGATCATCCACGCCACTCGCGCGGAGGTGAGCGCGTCATAGGAGGCGTCGTGCGCCGCGGCGTCGTCCCAGCCAACCCCGTAAATCTGGGCGCAGGTCTTGAGCTGGTGCGCGCCCTGCGCGTCCGACACGCGCTTGCGGTAGGGGTTGAGGTACTTCGACAGCACCAAGGTGTCCACGCAGTACAGCGGCCGGTCCCCGAGACGATCCGTTAGAGGCTGCAGGTCATAGCGGCGCAGCTCCCTGTCCAACATCGTGAGGTCGTAGACGACGTTGTGGCCGATCAGCGGTGCATCCGGCATCAACGCGGTCAGCGCCGTCGCGAGCACGCCCGCGATGAACTCCACGCCTTCGACAGGCGGGACGCCGTGCTCGCGGGCGTGCTCGTTGGAGATCCCGTGCACCTGGTAGGCGCCCTGAGAGATGTCGATCTCGGGGGCGATGAGGGTGTCGAGGGTTTCGGGCGGAGTGTGGCCGGAGCCGTCGAGGAGGGCGACGGTGGCCGTGACGATGCGGTCCTGCTCGGGTGAAATGCCCGTTGACTCGCAGTCGTAGGCCAGGAGGCCGCCCAGATGCCAGCTCGCGGTCATGACAGCGTCCACTCCGGCGAGTAGTCGCGGCAGCGGCAGATCTCGTTGATGTCCCCGCGCTTCGGGCACTCGGTCAGGTGCCGCTCCCAGCAGGTGCACTCGCCGCCCGCCGTCCGGATCGCGCAGTCCGACCAGTGCTTGGCCAGCTCGGCGGCGTCGGGCGGGAGATCCTTGACGAGCGCGCGGTACAGGGTGGTGGACTTCATCCACGCCTCGGGGTCGGCTCCCCTCTCCTCCCACGCCTGCTCAAGCTCGCGTTCGAGGGCGTCGGCAGCCCTTGAGTCCGGGTCCGGTGCCAGGCTGACCATGCGGCCGAACACCGGCTGGCCGTTGTCCTCGCCGATGACCTCGCGGGCCGTGGCGCCGAAGATGGCGCCGATCTCGCCCGCGCCGTAGTAGAAGAGGTAGCCCCTGGCGCGGCGCACGAGGAACGCGGCGGCGTTGTGCCGCCAGGCCGAGTCCATGTCGGTGACCCGGATGGGGGGCTTGCCGTTCGGCACCCACCATTCGCCCTGGTTGAAGTAGGCGAAATAGGCGCGTGACTTCTCGATGGGGTTGGCGGCAACGGTCATGGCGTTCACCTCAGAAAGGGGGCTTGTCGAGAACGGGACCGGCCGAAGCAGCGGCGGGCTCCGGCTGCTTCTCCGGCTTGGCCGCGCCGGGCGGCTTGATCCGCCCAGATCTGAGCTCGTCGAGGAAGGCCTTCATCTGCGACGGCGACGCCTGCGCGGGTGTGTCGCCCTGCCATCGCCGGGCGAACGCCGCCTCGAGATCGGGGGTGCGGTCGAACCCGGCGGCGCCGGCTTCAGCCACGATCTGCTGCCATAGGGCGGCGGCGTCCTCCGCGAGGTGGGCGCCCGGATCCGGTTGGGGCGGGCCTTCGAGAGAGGCACGACGGCCCTTGAACGCGGCCACCACCTCGTCGTCCTCGTTAGTCAGGTCGGTGGCGAACCCGGCGTACTGCGCCCGGGCCAGCGCGGCGGTGAGGTCGTCGAGCGTGCGGCAGGCGAGCGCCGCCTTGATCCACGTTGCGGCCGGCGTCGCGTCGTCGCTCTCCTTCTGCTGCGTATGGAGTTCGGCGACGCGGGCCTTAGCCGCCGCCTCGATCTCCGGACCGTTTGGTGCGCCGTCGTTCTTGGCCTGCTCCCACAGCTCGACGACCTTTTCCCGCGTCGGGGCTTGGCGGATCGCGGCGACGAAGTCCGTACGCAGCGGCGCCGGCTGCTCGGTGGGCGCGGGCGCCTCGATCGCCGCCCGGCCACCATTACCGTTCCCCGCGCCGATCGCCGCCGGAGTCGCCGCCCCCGTCAGCACCTGCCCAGTTGTCACACCGCGCGGGTACATCACCGGCACCACGAA
>CALAED010000252.1 GCA_937891035.1 uncultured Thermomonosporaceae bacterium
GCGGGCTGTTCGGCCTGCAGGCTCAGGTGGTTGAGCACCCGCCAGTAGGGGGCGACGAGGTTGGGCTTGTCCATATAGACGGCGGTGATGAGCTGTTCGAGATAGACGACGTCGGGCAGGTCGCCTTCGGCGAAGCGCAGGAAGGTGATGGCCCCGCCGAGCGCGGGATGTCCGCCGGTGCTGAACGGCAGCACCTGGACGGTGATGTGCGGCAGTTCGGCGACCTCGATGAGGTGGTCGAGCTGCAGACGCATGGTGGCGCGGCTGCCGATGGGGCGGCGTAGCGCGGTCTCGTCGATGACGACCCACAGCCGGGGCGGCGCCGGCCGGCGCAGGATCTGCTGGCGACCCACCCGCAGCGCGACGCGCCGGGCGAGCCGGGCGGAGTCGTCTTCGGGATAAGTGAGCCGCAGCGCCGACCTGGCGTACTCCTCGGTCTGCAACAGGTCGGGGATCAGCTGGAGCGCGTAGTTGCGGATGACGGCAGCGGCCTGCTCCAAGCCGAGGTAGGACTCATACCAGCTGGGGATGACGTCGTCGTAACGCTGCCACCAGCCCGGCGCGTTGGCCTGCTTGGCAAGCTCGAGCAGTGCCTGGCGCTCGGCGTCGTCGGTGACGCCGTAGAAGGTGAGCAGGTCGGCCACGTCGCGCCGCTTGAAGCCGGTCCGGCCCAGCTCGAGGCGGCTGATCTTGGAGTCGGAGCTGCGGATCTCTTCGGCGGCGGCTTCGCGGGTGATGCCAGCGCTTTCCCGCAGCTGGCGCAGGCGGCCGCCCACCAGCATGCGGGCCGCGGTCGGCCCGGCCTGCCGGCTGGCGGCGATCTGTTCAACCGCACTTCCCGTGGCTTGTACAACGTCCATGCACGTCCCCTTCAGGCGGACCGCGCCCCACCCTTCGACCCTTAACATTACCCTGCGGATCGTCTTTTTTCGCCGCTAGACCGTCATCTCACCTGGGGCTACGGCGGTTGGTGAGTCGCCGATCACCCCTCGTGGCCAGGCGATAGTCTGGTCCCACCGACCCAATCCGGCTACGTCGGACGCCAGAGAAGAGCTTCCGTGACCGACGAATCCACCCCCCGCCCCCCGGACCGCGAACCGCCCCCCGGGGTGGACGACAGCGTGCCGCAATCCGCCCGGATCTGGAACTACTGGCTGGGCGGCAAGGACAACTATCCGATCGACCGCGAGGTGGCCGATCAGTTCAGCGAACTGTATCCGCCCATCATCGACATCGCCCGCGCCCAGCGCTACTTTCTCGCCAGGGCGGTTCGCTACTTGGCCGGGGAGGCGGGGATCCGCCAGTTCCTCGACATCGGCACCGGGTTGCCGACCGTGGACAACACTCACGAGATCGCCCAGCGGGTCGCGCCGGAGGCGCGCATCGTGTATGTCGACAGCGATCCGTTGGTGCTCATGCACGCCCGCGCGCTGCTGACCAGCCGCCCCGAGGGAGTGACCGACTACGTCGACGCAGACCTGCGCGACACCGCGGCGGTGCTGGCCGGCGCGGCCAAGACACTGGACTTCTCCCGGCCGATCGCGATCACGATGCTCGGCATCCTCGGGCACATCACCAGGTACGACGAAGCCAACTCGGTCGTGCGGCGGCTGCTGAACGCGGTGCCCTCCGGCAGCCACGTGGTGATCGCGGATGGCACCAACCTGTTGGGCGGGACGCCCTACGACGAGGCGATGCGGATCTGGAACGCCGCGGCCAAGCCGCGATACCTGCTGCGCACTCCCGAAGAGATCGCCGGTTTCTTCGACGGCCTGCAGCTTGTGGAGCCGGGGGTGGTATCGGTGCCGCTGTGGCGGCCCGACCCGAGCCCCTTCGAGCCGTCCGGCAGGGTGGACAACTTCGGCGGCGTGGGCAAAAAACCGTGACCGGCCGTTCCGGCCCGGCGGGGGTTGGTCACTCGTCGCGGCCGAGGACGGCGCCGGTGGACATGGGCTGCACGGACCGCCGGTAGATCGCGAGATATCCGGACGACGCGCGCGGCCGGAACTCCCCGAGCGCCTCGCTGCGGGCGGCGAGTTCCCCGGCCGGCACCCGCAGGTCGAGCGTGCGCCGGTCGAGGTCGATGGAGACCACGTCGCCGTCGCGCACCAGCGCAAGAGGCCCGCCCGCGGCGGCCTCCGGCGAGACCTCGCCGACCACGAGACCCTTGTTGACCAGGCCGGACAGCTGCCCGTCCGACACCACGGCCACCTCGTTCTCCAGCCCGGCCGCGTACAGGGTGAAGACGACCCGCGAGACCGAGCCCGCCATGCCGGGACCGCCCTTGAGCCCGTTGCCGCGCAGTACGAGCACATCGCCGGGCGCCAGCCGGTCGTCGTTGATGGCCTCGGTGGCCGCCGCGGTGTCGTCGTAGACGACGGCGGGCCCGGTGAACGTCGTCTTGCGGCCGGTCTCGCGCGCCCCGATCTTCACGATCCCGCTGTCGGGCGCGAGCGAGCCGCGCACGATGACGATGGGCGCCTCGGTGGAGATCGGCCGGTCGAGCGGGCGGATCACCTCATCGTCGCCGACCACCGCGTCGGCGAGGTTCTGCTCAACGGTGGCCCCGGTGACGGTCAGCGCGTCTAGGTCGAGCAGGCCGGCCAGCCGCTTCATGATCGCCCTGGCGCCGCCGGCGGCCTCGAACGCCTCGATGGCGGTCTCGCCGTTCGGGCGTACGGCTGTGAGCATCGGAACCGTGTGCGACAGCTCCTCGAACAGGGCGAACACGTCGACGGGCACGTCACCTTCGGTGGCGATCGCCTGCAGGTGCTTGACGGTGTTGATAGAGCCGCTGACGGCGAGAACGGCGGCGACCGCGTTGCGGAAAGCGGCCGGGGTGAGGATGCGGCGGGGCCGCAGGTCCTCGAGCACCATCTCCACGATGCGCCGGCCCGACCGCTCGGCGAAGTCGGTCATCTTCGGGCTGTTGGCCAGGACCGGGGCGGCGCCGGGCAGGGCCATGCCGAGGGCCTCGGCGACGACGTGCATGGAGTTGGCGGTGCCCATCCCCGAGCACACGCCGGGACCGCGGACCGCGTTGTCGCTCATCCCGACGAGGTCCTCGTGGGACAGCGTGCCGCGGGCCATGCCCGATGAGTGCAAGAAGACGTCCTCGACGTCGACGTGCCGGCCCTTGTAGGTCCCGCTGGGCTGGTAGCCGCAGATGACGAGGATGGTGGGGATGTCCAGCCGCGCGGCGGCCATCATGTGCCCGGGCGGGGTCTTGTCGCAGGAGGTCAGGCAGATCATGCCGTCGAGCACCGCGCCTTCGACCGCGACCTCGATGTCGTTCACGATCAGGTCGCGGGACGGCAGGATGTAGCCGCCGCCGCGTCCCGCGCAGATGATGAAGTCGCTCGGCGCGGTGGTGCGGATCTCGAACGGCAGCCCGCCGGCGGCCCGGACCGCGCGCTTGACGGTTGCCGCGACGTCGTCGAGGTGGCTGAAGCAGATCGCCAGCTCCGATGAGCTGTTGACCACCGCGATCTTCGGCTTTTCCATGTCCTCGTCGGACAGGCCGAGCGCCTTCCAGTGGGTGCGCCGCATCGCCCACAGCGGCGAGCCCGGCTCGAAGTTGCTGCGCAGCTTCGGCCGGTTCGGCCGGTTCGGCGTGTCCCGGGTCGTGTCGTCCATCACCGATCCCTCAGCTCGTCGCCTCGTCGTCTCGCCCGCCGGGTTTGACCGTCACGAGGCCGTTGTCGGCGTCGATGTGGACCCAGTCGCCGGTCGCGATGACCTCGACCGGGTCCTGGTCGAGGGCGGTGATGGCCGGCACCCGGGTGACGACGGCGCCGAGCGCGACCTTCGTCGACATCCTCGTGAAGATCATGCCGAGCGGGGCGCAGCCGTTCAGCCGAGTGGTCTGGAAGAACGCCGACCAGCCCGACGAGCCCTTGGCTCCGGGAAACACGAGGATCTTGCCGGCGAACGACACCCCGTACAGCTCGTGGCGCGGCTCGATGATGACGCCGCCCGCCGGGTCGATGCCGCCCCAGCCGGAGATGGTCTCGTGGGAGACCAGCGCCTCCCCGGCGGTGACCCCCGGGACGACCGGCCGTCCGCGCAGCACGAGCGGGCGGCCAGGCGCGGGTGCCCGCGCGGCAGCGGCGGGCTCGGGGCGGCCGCGGGCGCTCATCGCAGCCCTCCTCGCCAGCGGCCGGTCACGGCGGCGTCGACGCAGTCGTCAAGCGAGCCGAACCACGCCTCGATGCCGAGGATGGCGGGCAGGTAGTGCGCCTGTTTCGCCGAGTCGGTCGCGAACACGCGGGTACCGGGCGGCGCGGCCCGCGACATCGCCGGGCAGGAGTCGCCGAGCACCCGCGCCCCGGAGCGTTCGATGACCTCGGTGTAGCCGCTGCGGTCGGCCATCGCCTTGAGCGCGCGCGGCACCATCATCCACAGCTGCGTGCCGCTCGCCAGCCGGCGGCCATCGAGCGCCCGCGCGGCCTGACGTACCTGGTCGAGTGAGGCGTGCGGGCAGCCGAGCAGCACGAAGTCGACGTCTTCACGCGATCCTTGGGAGTTGAGGTCGGCGTACACGGCGGCGCGTTCGGCCGGGCCGTAGGCGATGGCGGCGGGCACCGCGCCGCCGCCGAACGCCGCCTCAACGGTCGGCGCCTCCGGTGTGACACCCGGGATGTGGTACATCTCGACGCCGCCCGAGGAGGCCGCGGCGGCGCCGAAATGCTTGAGCTCGAGCAGGTCGGGCCGGGAGATGTCGCCCACGATGACGGGCCGGTCCTCGTGCACCAGGCCGCCGGCGAAGTAGCCGAGCATCCCCCAGTCCATGGGAGTGGCGACCGGGGTGCGCACGTCGATCAGGTGCGTGCCGTACCGGTTGCGCTCGTGGTGGTTGCCCCAGCAGGGGATCTTGCCGGTGAGCGCGGCCGCTCCGGTGGAGGCGGTCCCTTCGCAGTTGGTGCGGGCGCCGAGCACCGAGTTGGCGTACACGACCGCCGATGACTCCATCCACGCGCAGTGCTCGCCGCGGACCGGGATGTTGCCGACCTGGTACGGCGTGCAGGTGGCCAGGATGTTCACGCCGCGCCGCCCGTAGAACGACTCGGCGTCGCTTTGCAGCCGGATCATCTGTTCGGGGTAGGGG
>CALAED010000253.1 GCA_937891035.1 uncultured Thermomonosporaceae bacterium
AGCCCGCCCGCGATCGCGTGCCCGGCCAGCCGCGCGATGATCGGCTTTTCGAGCCTTGGCATAGCGGTGAAGAGCCGGTACGGCGCGCTGTCCCTGATCGGCTCACGGCCGCCGCCGTCGGGCCGTTCGCGCAGTTGCGCGCCGAGGCCGCCGAGATCGGCCCCGGCGCAGAACGCCTTGTCGCCGGCTCCGGTGAGGACGATCACCCGCACGTCAGAGTCGGCCGTCGCTCGGTCGAACGCCGCGAGCAGCTCCTCGGTCATCTGATCGTTGAGCGCGTTGCGCGCCTCCGGCCGGTTGAGCGTGATCCGGGCGACGTGATCGGTGACGGCATAGGCGATCGTCTCGTCCATGCCGCCCATTGTGGCCCCGCTAGACCCGCTCGATGATGGTGGCGTTGGCCTGGCCGCCGCCCTCGCACATGGTTTGCAGGCCGTACCGGCCGCCGGTGCGCTCGAGTTCATGCACGAGCTTGGTCATCAGCACGGCGCCGGTGGCGCCGAGGGGGTGGCCGAGCGCGATGGCGCCGCCGTTGGGGTTGGTCTTGTCCAGGGACGCGCCCGTGTCGCGCGCCCAGGCCAGCGGCACCGGCGCGAACGCCTCGTTCACCTCGAACACGTCGATGTCGTCGATCGACATCCCGGCCCGCCCAAGGGCCTTTTCCGTCGCCGGGATCGGGCCGGTCAGCATGTAGACCGGGTCGGAGCCGACCACTGCGAGGGTGCGGATGCGCGCCCGCGGCGTCAGGCCGTGCGTGCGTACGGCCTCCTCAGAGGCGATGAGCAGCGCGGCGGCGCCAACGGAGATCTGCGAGGCGACCGCGGCGGTGATGTCCCAACCGTCGCGCACCGGCTTGAGCTCGGCCATCTTCTCCAGCGAGGTGTCGGGGCGTGCCCCTTCGTCCTTGGCGAGCCCGGCGTAGGGCGCGATCTCCCGGTCGAAGTGACCGTTTTCGATCGCGTTGACGGCGCGCCGGTGGCTCTCCAGCGCGAACTCCTCCAGATCGCGCCGCTTGAATCCCCACTTTTCCGTCATGAGCTGCGCGCCGCGGAACTGCGAGATCTCCTGCGTGCCGTAGCGCTCCACCCAGCCGTCGCCGAACGGGAACGGCATGCCCTTCTCGAGGGCCATCGCGACCGAGGAGCCCATCGGCACCATGGCCATCTGCTCGACGCCGGACGCGACGACGAGGTCCTGGGTGCCGGACATCACGGCCTGCGCCGCGAAGTGGACCGCCTGCTGTGAGGAACCGCACTGCCGGTCGATGGTGACCCCCGGCACACCTTCCGGCAGACCGGCCGACAGCCACGCCGTCCGCGCGATGTCCAGCGACTGCGGGCCTACCTGCATGACGCAACCCATGATCACGTCTTCCACCGCGGCCGGGTCCACCCCGGTGCGGCCGACCAGTTCCTTGAGCACGTGGGCACCAAGGTCGGCCGGATGCACGTCCTTCAGTGCGCCCTTCTTGGTGCCGACGGGGGTACGGACCGCGCCGACGATGAACGCCTCGGCCACGACGCCTCCAGTCTCCGTAGGGTTTCCCTCAGGAAACCGAGCGAGATTCGGTTCGGAGCCCAGGATACTCGCCCGCGTCCGGACACCTGGCTTGCGAGGGTGATGACCACCCGTGCCGAGTTGGCGGTGACCGTTCTGGTTGTGGCGTCGCAGGAACCACCGTAACGCCGACGCCGACGCCGACGCCGACGCCGACGCCGACGCCGACGAAGATCGGGTAGCACAGCCGCCCGGACGTTGGGTTCGGTGCGGGGTCACCGCAACCAGCGTTCTCACGCCTTTCATGGGCGATCGCCGAACAAGCCGCCCCCAAAGGACGTCGCTCGGCTCGCTCGGCGATCGTTTCGGCTCGCCTCAGCCGGCCGCGGCCACCATGCCGTGCGGGTCGAGGATGTACTTCCTGGCCGCTCCCTTGTCGAACTCCTCGTAGCCCTCGGGAGCGCTATCGAGCGGGATCACGGTGGCGTTCACGTTGCGCGCGATCTCCACCTTGTCGTGCATGATCGCCATCATGAGCTGCCGGTTGTACTTCATGACCGGGCACTGGCCGGTGGTCAAAACGTGCGACTTCGCCCAGCCGAGGCCGATGCGGATGCCGAGCTGGCCGACCTTCGCGTTCTCGTCCACGCCGCCCGGGTCACCGGTGACGTACAGGCCCGGAATACCCAGCTTGCCCGCCGCCCGAGTGAGCTCCATCAACGAGTTCAGCACCGTGGCCGGCTGCTCGTGCTCACTGCCCGCACCGTGACCGCGCGCCTCGAACCCCACGCAGTCGACGGCCGCGTCGACCTCGGGGATGCCGAGAATCTGCTCGATCTGCTCCCCGAGGTTGTCGTGCTGGGACAGATCGATGGTCTCGCAGCCAAAGCTTTCGGCCTGAGCGAGCCGATCCTTGTTCATGTCCCCCACGATCACCACGGCCGCGCCCAAGAGATGGCAGGACGTGGCGCAGGCCAGGCCGACCGGCCCGGCGCCGGCCACGTACACGGTCGAGCCGGTGGTGACCCCGGCCGTCACGGCGCCGTGGTATCCGGTCGGGAAGATGTCGGAGAGCATGGCCAAGTCCTTGATCTTGGCCATGACCTTGTCCCGGTCGCCGGGGATCTTCAACGCGTTGAAGTCGGCGTACGGCACGGTGATGTACCTTGCCTGGCCACCGCGCCAGCCGCCCATGTCGACATAGCCGTACGCGGCGCCCGCCCGAGCCGGGTTGACGTTCTCGCAGACACCCGTGTTGCGTTCCTTACAGTTGCGGCAGCGGCCGCACGCGATATTGAACGGAACGCTGACGATGTCCCCCTCCTTGAGGAACTCCACGTCCCTGCCAAGCTCCACGACCTCGCCGGTGATCTCGTGGCCGAGCGTGAGCCCGGAGGGTGCGGTGGTCCGGCCGCGCACCATGTGCTGGTCGGAGCCACAGATGTTCGTCGCGACAACCTTGAGGATCGCTCCGTGCTGAAGCTCGCGGTCGTTCTGGTCGGGCAGCTCGAAGCCCGGGTACGACAGGTCCTGGACCTCGACATTCCCCGGCCCCAGGTAGACGACTCCTCGATTCGTATCCGCCATGGCTGTTCCTCCACTTCGTCATGCTGGTGATCGTCTGCAAAATCTGGACTAATAGGTGGAGCCCTGGATACAAAGGGCAAAATTGGGCGCACGATCTTCGCCTGCCCCGGCGGGAGCGTGCGAAAACTTCGCGAAGCGCGGTGTTTTGCCGCAACCCCCGCCCACGTAGGCTGCTGAGCAAGCCATCCTGAACGAGGTGTCCACATGTCGGGGATCATCACGTTGGTGCTGCTGGCACTGCTGTGCGCCTACGTGCTGCGACGATTGGGCCGCCGGCTGCGGCTGGGGGTCCCCACGTACTTCGGAGTCTTTGTGGTGTTCGCGCTGGTCGTCCTTGCCTTGTGGGGACAAAATCGTTAATGCCATAAAATTTCCGAACTTTTTGCCGTTCACCGGCGTCCCAAATGGTGCCGACTTCGCCGTCAGCGAGGGAGACATACGTGGGGCCTGGGAACAGTACGACGCCGCACGCGGGGCACCATGCCGGCACCGCCCATCTGGGCAGGCTGCTCGAGTTCGCCCAGCCCGGCGCCGACGATGTGGCCCTTGACGTCGCCTACGGCGACGGCCCGGTCGCGGCGGCGCTGCGTACCCACCTGCGGCACGTGGCCTCGGTAGACGCCGGGCCCCGGCCGGAACCCCGCCACCCCGGCCGCCGCGCGGCGCCGGACACCGCGCCGCACATGCTGCCCACGGTTTTGGCCGCGTCCCCCGGCGCCGGAGCCGACGCCGTCCATGCCTCCACGCTCGCCCTCCCCTACAAGGACCGCGTGTTCACGCTGGTCACCGCCCAGCTCGCGCTGTACAGCCTGGCCGATCCGCTGGGCTCCGTACGCGAGATGCTGCGGGTCTGCCGGCCGGACGGTCGCTTGATCATCGCCGGCCGGGTCCGGACGAACGCGGCGAGCGCCGCCCGGGACCGGCTGGAACGGCTGCGCGACCCGGCGCACGCCGGCACGCCCCCCTTGGCCCGGCTGACCGGCCTGTTGACCGCCGCCGGCGCCGAGGTCCGCCGCCTCGACGTCTTCGTCGTCGAGCGGCCCGTCGAGCCGTGGCTCGCCGGCTGCGACGAGGCCGGCGCCGATCAGATCCGCGCCGCCATGTTCGCCGAGATCGACGGCGGGCCGCGCACCGGCGTCCGCCCGCGTCTGATCGGCGGCGAGCTCTGGTTCAGCCAGTCCTGGGCCCACATCGCCGCCGTCCCCACCTGACCCCTACGGTTGGGGCATGAAGGCATGGGCCGTGCGCACCCCGGGGCCGATGCCGACGCGCCCGCTCGCGCTCGTCGAGCGGGCCGTGCCCGAGCCGGGGCCGGGCGAGCTGCTATTGCGCGTACTCGCCTGCGGTGTGTGCCGTACCGACCTGCACATCGCCGAGGGCGACCTGCCGCCGCACCGGCCCGATGTGACGCCCGGCCACGAGATCGTCGGCCTCGTCGAGGCGGCCGGGCCCGATTGCCGGCACGTTCCGGGTGACCGGGTCGGCGTGGCCTGGCTGCGCGCAACCTGCGGGTCGTGCGCCTACTGCCGCCGCGGCGCCGAGAACCTCTGCCCGTCCTCGCGCTACACCGGCTGGGACGCGCACGGCGGCTACGCCGAATACACGGTGGCGCCCGACGCCTACGTCTACGACCTCCCGGCCCGGCTGACCGACGCCGAGGTCGCGCCGCTGCTGTGTGCCGGGATCATCGGCTACCGTGCGCTGCGCCGAGCCGCGCTGCCGCCGGGCGGGCGGCTCGGCATCTGGGGGTTCGGCGGCTCGGCCCATCTGGCCGCGCAGATCGCCATCGCCGAAGGCGCCGAGGTGCACGTCTTCACCCGAGGGGCGGCGGCCCGCGAGCTGGCCCTCGCCCTGGGAGCCGCATCCGCCGCCGACTCCGTCGACCCGGCTCCCGAGCCGCTCCATTCGGCGATCGTCTTCGCGCCGGCGGGTGGTCTTGTGCCGGTCGCGCTCGCCCAGCTCGATCGCGGCGGCGTGCTCGCGATCGCCGGGATCTATCTGTCCGACATACCGGCCATCGACTACGAACGTCACCTGTTCCAGGAGCGCGAGATCAGATCGGTGACGGCCAACACCAGGGCCGACGGAGAGGAGTTCCTGCGGCTCGCCGGACGGCTCAAGCTCGCGGTCACCACCACCGCGTACGATCTCGGCGCGGCCGACCGCGCGCTGGCCGACCTCGCCGACGGCCGGGTGCGCGGCGCGGCGGTGCTGATCCCGGGGTCTTAGCCCGCCTTGGCTTGGGCCACCGGGCGGACGCGCACGCGATCATTCATGGCCGGCGGCCCGCGGCCCGAGGGGGAGCTCGAACCAGACGGACTTACCGTCTGGGGTGGGGCGCGAGCCCCAGCGGGCGGCGAGTTGGTCGACGAGGTAGAGGCCGCGGCCGCCCTCATCGGTCGCGCCGGCGCTGCGGATCCTGGGCAGCCGCAAATCGCTGTCGAAGACCTCGACCCAAATCGAGGCGGCGCCGCGCCGCAGCCGCAGCCGGAACTCCTTGTCGCCGCGCTGCCGCCGGCGCAGCTCAGGGCCCACCGATCGCAGCTCAGGAACCACCGACAGGCCGTCGTCGTGGGTCGGAGCGGGCGGCGCGTCGAACAGGTCGGGGATGGGCGCGGCGAACGGGGCGAACGGCACCAGTTCACGGCGCGGCGCGGGCACGGGCGAGGTGTGCAGGACGACGTTGGTGACGACCTCGGAGACCAGCAGGCAGGCCAGGTCGGCCTGCTCATCGAGCATGCCCCAGGCGGCGAAGGTCTCCGCGGCCAGCCGCCGCGCCTCCGACACCATGATCGGCTCGGCGGGGAACTTCCGCTCTTCCATCTGCAGGTCGTCCGATGCCGTACGGACGACCACGATCGCGGCGTCGTCGTCGATGTCTCCGGGCACCGCCCGGTAGACCGCGTTGGCGATGGTCTCCACGTCGCCGCGGGTGACCTGGGATACGGCGTCGCGCAGCATGTGCCTGGCCTGGTCGCGGGTGTGGTACTCACCGTCGGCGCGGGGCCGGCGATCGATCAGGCCGTCGGTGTAGAGGACGAGCGTGGTCCCCGGGGCGAGCTGACACGTCTCTTCGTCGAAGATGATGTCGCCGCCCACGCCGGGCGATCGAATGCCCAGCATCGCCCCCCGGCTGCTGAACCGCATCTCCGCGACCTGGCCGTCGACCACAACCAGCGGCGGGTGGTGTCCGGCGTTGGCGAACGACAGGGTGCGCGACCACGCGTCGTAGATGAAGTAGGTGCACGACACCAACGGCGGGCGCGGGACGAACTCGTCGTACCCGAAGCGTTCGGGGGCGGCCATCGTGCGGACCCACTCGTCGAGCTTGCGCAAGATGTCGGCGGGCGGCTTGTCGTCTTGAGCGAACGCGCGTAGCGCCGCGCGCAGCTGACCCATGATCGCGGCGGCCCTGGCCCCCCTGCCCTCGACGTCGCCGATGACGATGCCGACCCGGCCGGCCGACAGCGGGATGACGTCGTACCAGTCGCCGCCGACCTGGGTCTGGATGCCGTGACCGTGCGACTCAAGCGGGCGCGCCGGCTCGTACCGCCACGCGATGCGCAGCCCGTCGAGTCGGGGCGGCCGGTCGCCGGGCAGCAGATGCTTTTGAAACGCGAGCGCGGTCTCGCGCTCTTCCTCGAACAGCATCGCGTTGTCGATGGAGATCGCGACGCGGCTCGCGATGGCGCCAACGAGGTCGCGGTCAAACCCGTCATAGTGCGGATCGACTCGCTTGGTGAGGTTGGACAGCGCCAGGCTCATGACACCGAGTAGCTCACCGCGGGCCAGCAGCGGGGCGGAGATCACCGAGGTGATGCCCATGTCGTCGCTGAGTCGCATCCCCGCCTCGGAGGGCGCGGCGAACCGGTGCTCGGCCAGGTTCTCGACGAGGACGGCGTCGCGGCGCCGCAGCGCCCGCGCGCAAAAGTGTTGTGAGGGGTAGGAGATCGGCTCGCCGACATCCGCCCACGTCCCGGGCGGTGGCGTCCAGCGGCCGGCGTGCCTGGAGACCTGGCGGATCAGCTTGTCGCCGCTGAACAGGTCGATGAAAACGTGGTCGGCGAAGTGCGGTACGAGGGTGTCGGCCACGCGGCGCAGCGTCGTCTCCAACTCAAGCGAGCCGGCCAGCCGCTCGCCGATCCGCTCCAGCAGGCCGTAGCGGTCCTGTTCGCGCTGGTTGCTGCGCAGCGCCTCGCGCGCGAAGATCACGATGCCGTCGACGGCGCCGGACGGATGACGCAGCGGGACGGCGTGCGCCCTGGTGTAGACCGTGCCGCCGTCGCGACGCAGATTGGAGAAGGTGCCTTCCCAGACACCGCCGCGCAGGACATGCCTGGCCAGCTCCCTGGCCTGCTCGTGGTCTTCTTCGGCGATGCCGAGGGACAAGATGGAGTGCCCGATGTACTCCTCGCCGAACCCGAACAACTGACGGGCGAATTCGTTGCCGTAGAGGATGTTGCTGAACCGGTCGATGACGATGACCGCCATCTCCATCTG
>CALAED010000254.1 GCA_937891035.1 uncultured Thermomonosporaceae bacterium
GTCGATCGGGGGGTCCGCACGCTGCGCGAGGCGGGCTGCGGCCCGGTCGTCGTCGTCATGGGCGCGGCGGCGATCGAGGTCATCGGCGCCGTCGTGGTGCCCAATCCGGACTGGCGCAGCGGCATGGGCTCATCGCTTCGCACCGGGCTCGGCGCGCTGCCGCCCGGCTGCCCGGCGGCGGTCATCGCGCTCGTGGACCAGCCGCTGGTCACCGCCGCCGCCGTACGCAGGCTGACCGAGGCGTACGAGGGCGGCGCGGGCGTCGCGGTCGCCACGTACGGGGGGCGTCCGCGCAACCCCGTGCTCATCGCCGCCGAGCATTTCGCCGCCGTGAGCGAGTCGGCCACGGGTGACGCCGGCGCCCGCGCCTTCCTGCGCGCCCACCCGGAACTGGTCACCTCGGTGCCCTGCGACGGCATCGCCGCCCCCGACGACATCGACACTCCCGAAGACCTCACCGCTATCCGGGCCCGCCCTACGCCCCCGCCCACGCCGCCCTCGGCGTAGGTGTGCCGCGCCTCGTCGCGGGCCCGGGCCATCGGCGCGGGGGGCGCCGCCCGGTGGGGGCGGTCAGCCGGGCCACGCCACCGGCAGGGCGGCCTCGTCGATCGCGCCGCAGTCGACGGCGCGGCGCAGATGGGCCTCGATGGCCCTGATGGTGGCCGGCTCGTCGAGCACACCGTCCTTGCCCGCGGTCCGTTTGCGCCAGGCGGTCACCCGCTCGACGGCCTGGTCGATGCCGTCGAGATACCAGCCGTACACCGCCGCGTACCTGCCTGGCAGGTGCGCGGCGTGGACGTCCCAGCCCTGGTTGAAGCCGTGCCGCAGCGAGTGCCTGACCAGGCGGGCATGTTCGGCCCAGGCGTGGTGGACGTCTTCTCGCTCCTCGCTCGCCGGGACCACGTTGGTCCCGCCGTCGGCCAGCCGGACCCCGGTGCCCGCCAGGCTCACCTGCATGACGTGTCGTGCGAAGTCGCAGGCGGGGTGGTCGAGACGCTGCTGGCCCGGCGGCAGCACGCACGCCGCGGTGTAGTCGTACACGCCGAAATGCGCCGCGGTCAGCCGGCCGCCGGCCGCCGCGACGATCGCCGGCAGCCCCATCTCCCCGCGGTCGTTGATGATCGCCTCGGTGGTCTCGACCTGGATCTCGAACCGGAGCCGGCCGGCGGGCAGCCCGAGGGCCTCTTCGAGGCGTCCGCAAAAGTCGGCGAAGACCGCCACATGCTCGGCCATGATCACCTTGGGGAAGGTCACGGTGAACCCGCTGGGCAGCCGCCCCAGCGTGTCGCGCAGCCCGGTGAGGAACGCGTCGAGCGTGCGCATGGCACGCTCGTGTCCCCCGTCGGCGAACGACTTGACCCGCAGGCCCCAATAGTGCGGCAGGCCGCGCACCGGGTAGGCCTGCGCGACCGCCTCGACGGCCTGGGCGACGTGGGCGTCCTCCTCACCGTCAGGGCGCGTGCCGTACCCGTCCTCGAAGTCGATCCGCAGGTCCTCGACCGGCTCCTTGGCGAGCTTGGCCGCCACCCGCTCGCGCACCCGGGGCGCGAGCTCGGGCGACAGGCCGAACACCTCGCCGAAGGCCGCCGCGTCCGGCGCGTGTGCCTCTAGCAGCCGCAGCGCCTCGGCACCGAGGTCGGCGGGCGTGGTCGCGGCGAACCGGTCGGCCGGCACATAGAACGTGTGCACCGGCTGGCGGCCCTCGTCCACGCCCGGATGGCGGGCGGC
Source organism: uncultured Thermomonosporaceae bacterium (assembly GCA_937891035.1). Lineage (GTDB taxonomy): Bacteria > Actinomycetota > Actinomycetes > Streptosporangiales > Streptosporangiaceae > CALAED01. The sequence goes on from CALAED010000254.1 coordinate 1,729, forward strand.
GTGCTCGGCCGTGATGGCGCGGACGCGCTCGGAAAGATCGTCGATCGAGGAGACGCTCAGGTTCACGACGACATGATCCCCCAAGATCGTGGCTGTTGGGTCCGTTACGGTCCGGGAACGAGCCCGGCCAGTGCCTCCAGCGCCGCGGTGAACACCTCGGCCGGCGGGGCGACGAGCCCCGCCCCGACCTGGCCGACACCCGGGACCCGCCCCGCGATGCCGGTGTTGACGAACGGCAGGATGCCGGTGCGCACGACCCTGGCGACGTCGATCCCGACGGGGGTGCCGCGGAAGGACAGGATCGGCACCTGGAAGGCGGGATGCTCGGCCAGCGTGATCTCGTACATGCCGCGCGTGGCGGCGAGCGCGTCGGGAACCTCACCGCCGACGAACCGGACGATCGCCGGCGCCGCCGCCATGGCGAACCCGCCCACGCCGATCGTCTCGGTGATGGTCGAGTCGCCGATGTCGGGGTTGGCGTCGCCCGGCCCGTACGAGCCGAGGTAGAGCCCGTCCGGCACGGCGGCGGGCGCGGTGAACCAGCGATCTCCCGTGCCCGAGACCTGGATGCCGAAGTCGGTGCCGTTGCGCGCCATCGCCACGACGAGGCTGGAGCCCGGCACGTCCCGGGCCGCGTCCGCGCTCGCCTTGCCCGCGGCCATCGCCAGGTTGAGGAAGAAGTGGTCGTTGCCGGCGACGAACCGCAGCACGTCGGCGATGTCATCCTGCGGCGCGTCGCATTCGGCGATGTCGGCCGCCAGCTCGCGGCACAGCAGCGTGGTCGCGGCGCGATTGCGGTTGTGCAGTTCGTCGCCCATCTGCAGGGCGTGCGCCATGATCGCCTTGAGGTCCACCGGACCGTGCGCCCGCACCGCGGCCCGCAGCACCGGGCCGAGCACCGCCGACATCCAGCGCAGCCGCCTGATCACCTCTGGGCCGTACGCGCCGTACCGCAGCACCTTGCCGAGGCCCTCGTTGAGCGAACAGTAAGCGCGTCGCCCCGACCGGCCGCCGGCGCCGCGATCTTCGACCACGAGCATCCACATCGACGGGCTGACCACTCCGGCCATCGGGCCCACTGTCTGACGGTGATGACAGGAGTCGAGCACGACCTGCCCGTCGGCGAGCGTCTTTTCCGCCTCGTCCGGCGTTCGGGCCAGCTCCTCCAACAGCATCGCCCCGATGAGCGCGCCGCGCAGCGGACCGGAGGCGCGCTCCCAGGTGATGGGCGGCCCCGCGTGCAAAAACGTGCCCGGCTCGAGGTCGAGCACTTCACGCGCGGGTCGTACGTCGACCAGGTGCGGATGCACGGCCAGCAGGCGTTTCAGCGCCGCCGCGTTGGCGTCCGCGCGGCGCGGGTCGCCTATGACGGCGGCGAGTGCGCCCTCGGTGCCGGGCGGCGGCGGGCGCCAGTCCACGGACTCGGCCGGCACCGCCTGCTCGGCGAGCGCCTCGGCCAGCAGCGGCGTCCCGGCCGCCACGACCGTGAGGTCCTTGACCAGCAGACCGCCAAGACCTTGGTCCGGCGGTTCAGACAACGTCAACGTCGATGTCCTTCGCTCACGCTCTGCGCAGAGATTTCGATCAGGGATACGGCGTGCCTGGCGGCCGCCGCGTTCGAGGCGAACACCGCCGCGCCGGCGTCGCGCAACGCGGCCGCCTGCCGGTCGCGGCCTTGTGGGTCGTGCGGGGTTCCGCACAACGACACGACGACCGCGGTGTCGCCGGCGCCGCCGATCAGCGGCGCGAGCCGGGCGGCCGGGTCGGGCTCGGCGGCGTACCCCAGCACGACGTCGAGGAGCACGACCGCGCAGCCGGGGTCGGCGAACTCGGCGGCGAGCCGGTCGAGACGCAGCGATGGATCGATCATCGGATGCGCCCTGCCTTCGGTGAGCCGGTCGTCACCGAAGTCGATCATGATGTGGCCGGTCGTCCCCGCCGGCCGGCCGGCGAGGTTGGAATGCACCGTGCCCAACGCGTCGGCGGCGACGAGGAGGGCCTCGGCGCACAGGGTGCCGCCGACGAACAGCCCGCGCAGCGCGCCGGGGCGTGGCGGCCGCGGCACGGCGGCCGGCCACGACGGCCACTGCGGCACCCCGACGCCGAGCATGGACAGCGCCGCCTCGACGGCGGCGGTCAGATCGTGCTCCCGCCAGCCGGTGGCCGGCGACCGGTCGGCGGGGTCGCCGAGCACCCCGAAGACCACGGGCGTGCTGAGCCGCCGGGCGGCCTCTCTGATCAGCGCGGCGACGGGCGGCGCCGGCGGTTTGGACACCACGATGATGAGCTCGGTGGCCGGGTCGGCGTTAAGGGCAGCCAGCGCCTGGAGCGTGCCACGGCCGCTGACCTCGGCGGACAGGTCCCGGCCACCGACGCCGATGGCGTGGCTCACGCCGACGCCGGCCGCGTCCAGCAGGCACATCACCTGCTGGGAGCCGGTGCCCGAAGCCGCGACGACACCGACGGGACCCGGCCGCACGGCGTTGGCGAAGCCGAGCCCGGCCCCACCGACCACGGCCGTGCCGCAGTCGGGCCCCATCACGATCAGCCCCCGCCTGGCGGCCGCGTCCTTGAGCAGGATCTCCTGCTTTACCGGCACGTTGTCGCTGAAGATCATGACGTTCAGGCCGGCCTCCAGCGCGTCCATGGCCTCGACGAACGCGTGCCTGCCTGGCACCGACACCAGCGCCAGCGTCGCCGCGCCCCGGGCGGCCCGGAGGCGGGCGGCGGCCGCCGAGATGGTCCTGGCGGGCCGCTGGCCGGCGTCGGCGAAGCCGGACGCGCCCGCCGCCGGCGCCTCGGTGAGCATGGAGTCGAGCAGGTCGCGCGCCCCGCCGAGCGTCGCCTCGTCGGCCGCTCTGATCGCGACCACGAGGTCGTTGGGGCCGACGTCGGGCGGCGCGGTGAAGCCCATCCGGCCAAGCAGCTCAAGGTTGAGGTCGGTGGCCATGGCGGTCAGCGCGTCCAGCACGCCGTCACGTTCGGCCAGGCCGCGGCTGATCCGCATCAAGGTGATCGAGTCGCGGTAGAGCCCGCGCCGGACATCGACCCACGACAGCCCCTCGGGCGTGCGCCGCGCCGCCCGCTCGGCCGCCGGCGCGCCGTCGGCATGGGGTGCGCTCGCCCCGCCGCGCGCCTTCGGCCCGGTCATGTGGGCGGATGGCTGAGCGACAGCGCCGCCCGGCAGCCGGCGAGCAGTCCCCAGGCCAGGTCGGCGCCCGATGTGTGCCCCGCGCTCAACAAGCGGCGGACGGCCGGGCGTATCGGCTCTTGCCCGGCGATCCCGTGCAGGACCGCGGCCACCTCTGCCGCGGCCTCGCCGCGGGCGGCGCAGTGCAGCAGCGACGCGGCGAGCGAGGTCGTACGGGTGTCGGCGTGGGCGGTGACGGCGGCGCCGAGCCAATCGGCGAGCCAAACCGCCGTCCCGCCGCCCGGCACCGCGCCGCCCAGCAGCCGCAGCGCGAGCAGCAGCCCGGCCAGCACGTCGTCGCCGCTGGGCGTCAGGCCCGGGCCGAGCCCGACGATGCGCTCGGCGGCGTCCACGGCGTGCGCCAGGTCGCCGGCGGCGCACCGGTCGGCCAGCAGCTCGGGGCCGGGATGGCCGCCAAGACCGAACCGCCCGGCGTCCATCGCGGCCTCCAAGGCCACCGCGCCGTGCGCCAGGCGGGCCGCCGAGATGGGGCCGAGCACCGGGGACGGGTCCCACCATCGCCGCGCCCGGACGCGCAGCCGGGGGGTCCCGTTTTGGGCGACGATGTCGATGAACCCCTCGCCGATGACCGCGTCGTCGCCGTCGTGGATCCCGTTGAACGGCTGCAGCCTGCTATTCGCCCCCACCACGATCGCGTTCGGCAGCCGTACGGCGTCGGCGCTGACGACGGCGACCACACGCGGCTCGGCGGCCACCCGGACCTCGAGGTAGACGGCCGACGCGAAGACGGCGATCAGCCGGGCCGGATGGCGCTGACCGTCGAGTAGCCGCCGCAGCGAGAGACTGGCGGCGCCGGCCACCGGAGCGTGCATCGCCCGGCCCGGCCGAGGCCGAAGCTGGGGGGTGGAACGTCGTGCGGGCCGCGGACGCGCGCGAACGGCGGGGGACGTCACCGGCAGGACCTCACAAATGACTGAGACGTGGACAACAAGCAACCACCATTGAACGCGAACGTAGACCCCGCACGCGTCTGGTCGTATGGAGCATACTGCCAAGCAATATTGTCATTCTTCGTAGAAATTGTCAGTGTTGAGTACTGGCCCGTAGCGATTGGGACCTATCGGACGATGTGAGCACCGAGAGGTGAGGTGAGCCCCCGCATGCCCCACATCCCGGCGGAATCCCGTCAACGTACTGCCCGTCCGGATCCCACCACCCCACCCACCCTCCGGTTGGCCAGCACGGGCACGCTCACCTACGGGCTGTCCGTCGGTGAGGTCCTCGGCGTGTCCACGCTCGCCGACGCCCGCCTGATCGGCGGCGCGTCCGGTGTGGATCGCCGCATCGTACAGCGGCTCAACGTCATGGAGGTCCCCGACATCCTGGCGTGGGTGAAGCCGCACGAACTGCTGCTCACGACGGGTTATCCGCTGCGCAACACACCCCAGTCGCTGGACCGGCTGGTGGCGGACCTCAACGATCGCGGGCTGGCCGCGTTGGCGATAAAGCTTGGCCGCTACCTCGACGATCTGCCGCCGGAGATGATCGAGCAGGCGGACCGGCTCGGCTTTCCGCTGATCTTGCTGCCCAACGACGTGGGCTTCGACGACATCCTCAACCAGGTCCTCACCGACATCCTCAACCGGCAGGCCGCGATCTTGGCCCGTACGGAGGAGGTGCACCGGGCGCTCGTCCAGATCGTGCTGGGCGGCGGGGGACTGCAGGAGGTCGCCGACGAGGTCGCCGGCCTGCTCGAGACGGCGGTGCTGGCCGTGGACGGCGATGGCAGGCCGCTGGCCGCGGCCGGGCCGGAGGCGGAGATCGCCGCCTGTCTCGACGATTCCGGTCGCGTGGTCGCACCGCTCGACGGCACCGCGACTCGCGCGCCCGGCGGGGCCAGGGGTCTCGCGGCGCGCTCGCCCGGCCCGTCGATCGGCGCGGCCGTCCGTCCGGGCGGCCCGTTCTACGGTCTCACCGGGACGCACGCCGTCGTGCCCGTCGTGGCCGGAGGGTTCGACCACGGCCGGATCATCGCCTTCAGCTCGAGTGGAATGCTCCGGGAAAGTGATATCGGCATCTTGGAGCGGGTCGCCACGGTGGCCGCGCTCGTCATCACCAAGCAGCAGGCGGTGGCCGCGGTCGAGAGCAAGTATCGTGCCGACTTCCTGCGCGACGTGCTGACCGGACGGGCCGGCGACGGCGACCGCGTTGTCGCGCACTGCGTCGGGTTCGGCTGGGACTTCGACCGGCCCATCGCCGTCGTGGTGGCCGAGCTCGATCCGGACACCCGGCGGGGCGAATCGCGGGCCGATGACGGCCGGACGCGCGGCGGCGATGACCGGCTTGTCCACGACCGGCTGGCCGCGGCGTGGGCGACCGCCGTGCGCCGCCGCGACCCCAGTGCCGCGGTCGCGGCCTTCTCCCACGAGGTCGTCGCGGTCGTCGGCGTACCGCAGGACACCGAGCTGCCCGCTCTCGTCCGGGACGCCACCTTGGCGTTCGCCGATCACTCTGGCCTGCGCGCGTCCTTCTCGACGGGGGTGAGCCGCACCGTCACCACGCCGGCCGAGCTGCCGGAGGCGTACGACCAGGCGGTGAAGGCGGTGCGGGTGGGCCGTCAGCTGCACGGGCTCGGTGCGGTCGCGCACTTCGACCAACTGGGCGTGTACCGCCTGCTCAGCCTGGTGCCCGACACGCAGGAGCTGCGCGC
>CALAED010000255.1 GCA_937891035.1 uncultured Thermomonosporaceae bacterium
GCATCACCGAGACCGCGGCGGTGACCTGGGCTCCCTACGGGATCCGCGTCAACGGCCTCACGCCCGGCGGTACCGCTACCGAGATGATGCTGGACTGGGACAAGACGACCCCGGGCATCATCGAGGCGAGCAACGCCGCCACCCCCATGGGCCGCCTGGCCGAACCCCGCGAGATCGCCGAGGCCGCCGCCTGGCTGCTCTCCGACCGCGCCTCCATGGTCACCGGCGCGATCATTCCCGTCGACGGAGGAGCCGGAGCATGACCGACCTGATCGGGAAGACCGCACTCCTCACCGGAGCCAGCGGCGGCATTGTGACCTTTCCCGCTGGGTCAGCGGCCGCGCAGGCAGTTGCTCCTGGCACAGGCCATACATAACGTACTGGATCGGGAATCGTGATTTCATAGTCGCGTAGACGGGAAACCATGTCTGAAGTAAATGCGCTGGGTCTGCTGATTTTCCTGGGCGGCCTCATCGGACTGCTGTCGTTGCCGCGTGAGGCGTGGCGGGCACGGCGCCTGCGGCGACACGGTATACGCACTACCGGCACGGTGCTCGACCACGTCGTCACTCCCGGCCAGGTTGAGAAGATAGGGGCGGAGTTCGTGGACCAGCACGGCCAGAACGTATCGCTCATCATCGACCGGATGGACATGCCCTACGCCGGTGTTTTTGCTGTCGGCAAGCAGTTCGATGTCCTTTACCTTCCGACAAGACCGACGGACGCCCGACCTGCTAGGTTGACGCTGAAGGCCCGCCAACGCAGTCTGTATTCCATTTACTTGCTTGTCCTTCTGTACCTAGTTAGATTCTGGGTGGACTTGGCTATATTCTTGATTTTCCGGCTTGCGAAACACGGCCTGAAAGAGCTGATTGCGGAATACCGCCTGCGACGGCGGCTGCGTAAGCACGGAATCCGGGCCCACGCCACGGTGATTTGGCACGAACACAACACGCGGAAGTTGGGCAGGCGACCGCTGATCGGGTACGTCGATCGCGATGGCCGGACGAGAACCTTCGAAGCGGACGAGCACGAGAACGAGTGCCTTCCGCCGATCGGACGGGAAATGTCGGTCATCTATGATCCGAATCTTTCATGGGCCCACCCCGACGCCGCCCCTGACGCGGAAATCTCTGACGACCTACCCTCGTTCATGGACTTCCTTAACAAGTTTCTGCTGATATTGGTCACCGTCGTGGTGGGTTCGCTCCTGCTCGCCATCTGACGTGCCCTCGCGCGGCTCGCCGTGCGAGCCGAGGGCTTTGCCGAAAGATCGACGAGTGCATCATCGCCGTCGTTGGCCTCGGGTCCAGCTCAGAACGATCTGACTATGATGAGCTAAAGTCAGATCCATCTGAGCTAGCGAGGGGAAATGCCTGGTTTCGTAGGCCGGGAACGCGAACTCCGCCTGCTCGATCGTCACCTCAGCTGGGTGCGGCGAGGCGGCGGAGACAGCCGCGGGCGCGCCATCCTGCTTCGTGGACGCCGGCGTGTCGGCAAGTCGCGTCTCGTCGATATCTTCTGCGGCCGCGCCGACGTGCCGTACACCGTGCACCAGGCCACCAGGGGTGAGCGAGCGGAAACTGAGCGGGCCAGGTTCGCCGCATCTGTGCTCCGGTCGAACCTGCCGGACCGCCGGCTACTCGAAGGAGTGCGGCTCGACAGCTGGGACGCGGCGCTTCGCCAGTTGGCCGCGATCTTGCCCACGGACACACCGAGCATCGTGGTCATCGATGAGCTGCCTTGGCTGCTCGAACAAGACCCGGCGGCTGAAGGCACGCTGCAAACAGTCTGGGATCGCGAACTGAGCCGCAAGCCCGTTCTGCTCATCCTCATCGGCAGCGACTTGGCCATGATGGAAGCGTTGTCCGTCTATGGTCGGCCATTTCACCAGCGAGCGGCGGAGATGGTGCTATCGCCGCTCAGCCCACACGACGTTATGACGATGACAGGCCTGCCTGCGGCGGATGCCTTCGACGCCTACCTCATTACCGGCGGGCTGCCGCTGATCTGCCAGGAATGGCAGGAGGGCTGGACCCGGCGTGAGTTCCTCCAATATGCCTTGGACGACCCCACTTCCCCGCTCCTCGTCTCAGGCGAACGTGTACTGGCCGCTGAGTTTCCCGTGGCCCTTCAGGCACGTCATGTCATGTCCGCCATCGGCTCCGGAGAGCGGACCTTTGGCAATATCGCCGCGAAGGCCGGCGGCGGCGCGGCAGCGACGCTGCCGGCCGGATCGCTCAGCCCCGTTCTGCGCACCTTGGCGGACAAACGGCTCGTCGCCGTGGATACTCCGTTGTCCACAAGGCCGGGACACCGCGACCGGCGATATCGCGTGCTTGACTCCTACCTGCGCTTTTGGCTGTCGTTCCTCGAAAGAGGAATCCCCCAGGTTGAGCGAGGACGCGGCGATCTGGTCGCCGAGTGCGTCGAGGAGAACTGGACGTCTTGGCGTGGGCGCGCGATCGAACCGGTCGTACGGGAGGCACTCGGTCGCCTGATGCCGCATCGCGAATTGCCGGGCGTGCGCGTCGTCGGCGGCTGGTGGAACCGCACCAACAATCCCGAGGTCGACCTTGTCGGGGCGGACAAAGAGGC
>CALAED010000256.1 GCA_937891035.1 uncultured Thermomonosporaceae bacterium
GCCTCGGCTACGTCGTCCACACGCCCGGAGAACTCTACGGCTCACGCAAGACCGCGGAGGGCGCTGCGGATGAGGACTGGCTGCGGCGAGTCGGCGAACACGGATGGGCCGTGATCGGTACGGACCGACGAATCGAGCCTCGGTGACGGCTGCGGACTCCTTGACGTCGCCCGGGCGCTCATGGCTCCCTATGAATGGGCCCGCGCGTGCACACTTGGGAGTCAGGAGGATGCGATGGGTAAGCATGGAGGCAAGCCACAGCCGATCAAGGAGCCCAAGCCGGTGCCGCCCACACCGGATGGAGCCGCACCGAAGCCCAGCCGCGGCAAGTGAGCGCCAACGCGACCTGGCTACGGCTGATCCGAGAGCTGCGGGAGGCGGGCACGCTGCCCGCGGACTGGGAATCTGCCTTCGCGGCGTTCCCGCGGTCGCAGTTCTTGCCCGAACGGATGTGGCCGATGGTCGACGATGGCGAGTACGTCAGCGTCGACAAGGTCACCGGTCCCGCGAACTGGCTGCGCTGGGCGCACGCGGACGTGCCGATCGTCACCCAATGGGATGACGGCCGCCACGCCGGCCCCGATCCCGGAGCGGAACCGACCAGCTCCAGTTCGATGCCGACGATGGTCGCTGCGATGTTCGCTGACCTGGACGTGGCCGAGCACACGCGCGTCCTTGAGGTGGGCACCGGCACCGGCTGGTGCGCGGCGTTGGTCGCCGCCCGGCTCGGGGAGACGAACGTGACCTCCATCGAGGTCGACGAGGGGCTCGCCGAAGCGGCCCGAGCCCAGCTGAAGCGGGCCGAGATCAGCCCACAGATCATAACCGGCGATGGCGCCGCCGGCTGGCACGCCGGGGCGCCGTACGACCGGATACTGGCCACCGCCGCCGTTCGCACCCTGCCCCCGGCCTGGCTCGACCAGACCACTCCGGGCGGGCTCATCGTCGTCCCCTGGGGCACCGGCTATTCCCAGCACGACGCCATCGCCCGGCTCACCGTGGGCGCAGACGGCACCGCGTACGGCGTCTTCACCCGCGGCGCCGGCTTCATGAAGCTCCGCGCCCAACGCGGCACCTTCCCCAATCACGAGGACTATCTGCCGGGCGGCGAATGGCCCAATGACGCCCGCGAAGCAGAGACCTCCCTCACTCTCGAGGAGCTGAAAGGGCAGGCCGCGTTCGTCATCGGCCTGCGCGTACGGCAGATCACCCACACCATCCACACCGGCCCGGACGGCACCACCACCCTGCTGCTGTATTCGACGACGCCCGGCGACCGCTCGTGGGCCGCGGCGTTTTTTTGCGGCGACGACTGCACCGAATTCCTCGTCTACTCCGGCGGCCCCCGCGATGTGTGGCAGGAGGTCGAAGCCGCCTACCGCTGGTGGATCGAGGCCGGCAGCCCGTCGATCGACCGGTTCGGACTCACCGTCGGACCGGAGGGACACGAGGCGTGGTTGGACACACCCGACAACCCCGTCTGATCCCCCTGCGGGTCTCAAGAGACATGACCGTGCTCACTCGAGCGGTCCATAGCCGTGTCCCTTTCGGATATCTCGCGAGAAACGGGACGGACGTTGTCCGTTCTCAAGGAAGCTGGCACTGTGTCAGCGAATCAAGGTGTGTTGTAGCCGAAACTCGCGTTGTCTCGACTATGACCAGTAGGCTACTTCGGCCACAGTCCGTAAACATGGCCGTCTTCCATAGCCTGGCGCTCGGCCTGCTCGCCTCAAATTAATGGCATCACAAATCGTGCAAGCACCAGGCCGCCACCACCGTGCGTATCCGTAGCGTTGCTCACATAACGTCCGGCCAGCCATCAGTAGTCGACTTTGACAGGTGCTCTAGTTGTTGGTGGTGGCGCGTAAGCTTAGGGTGTACGGCGAAGGTGATCGCAAGGAGCTGCGGTGACGGCCGATCCCCCGCGTGTCGTTGAAGAACCGTCGCTCAGCATTTCCCGGCCGCCCCGCTTCTGGCCCTCGCCATTCGGCCGGGGTACGGTAGCCGCCGCCTTCGTCGCGATGGTCTGTGCGGTGGCATCGCTCGTCATGCTGGTCAGCCAGCCCGGCCCGGTCGTCACGATCCGCGGCATCATGGCCTCCAAGCAGGACTTCTTCAACGATGAAAAAGTCCGAGACTTGT
>CALAED010000257.1 GCA_937891035.1 uncultured Thermomonosporaceae bacterium
GGATCGCGAGCCTCGATTCCGAGCGTGGCCTCAGATCGCCAAAAATCTCGTCGCCTTTCAAACGGAACATTTCCGAGATGTGCTCGAGCCGCACGCCGTCGGCATCGCCGTGGATGAAGAGCATCGGCGCTTTCGTGGCTTTCAGTTTCCCAGCGCCGAAATCGTATGGCTTGATATCCATCTGTATGACGCGCTTTACGAACGTGTCGAATTTGTCCGGTGTAGGACTCAACTTTTTATACTCGGTCTCGATGGGCGAACCTTTGAACATTCCGGACTCCAACTGAGGGAACATCTCAACGGCTTCTTTGACCCAGCCATCGTGGCGGAAGACAGCCGAAATACTGATCACTTTCCTGACTTTTTCCGGGTGGCGGATCGCAACCTGCATGGCAACGCCACCACCCATGCTGTACCCCAGCACGTCCGCTTGTTTGATTTTCAGGTAGTCGAGCAGGGCGGCTATGTCGGCGGCGAGGTTGTCATAACTGAAATCGCGATTGATATCGGCGGTGCGGCCATGGCCTTGCATCTCAACTGCGATAACTTGCCGGCTTTTTGAAAGCTGCGCGATCATGTCCGTCCAGTTGTTTGTGATGGTCATGAATGAACCGTGCAGCAGGACCACAGGGTCACCCTTGCTGTGGATTTCGTAATACATCTTGAGACCATTTACCGGCGCATAGCCCTTCGTCGGTTCCTGCGCCGACACCGCGGCTGAGACCAAAAAGGTCAGGATTACAGCTGTTGTGTTCATGTGTTTGATATTTGGGTAGCCCATGCGCTGGTAAGGCCGCAAATCGCCACCCCGGTAGTTGGCCTATGGCCCCTCAGCTCGGGAGACACTCGGGCAGCCTGACGAAAGATGGACTAGTCGTAGGTCGGACCCCTTCCGCAGGAATCCAGCACCAAGCGGATACAGCGGCGAGCAGCGGTCGGTGCTCCCAGGCCTCCGGAGAGTCACCCAGAGCGTGTCACGGCGTTCGATGCTGGTGACTCGGGGTCGGCTCTCGGCCCATTCGCGTACGGCTGCGGAATCCACGCGGATTGCCATCCTCACCCACCGAATCGGCTGGTCGCCCCCCTTCGCGGCCAGAGCGGCGGAATCCCCAGCCAGGGCATGCCGTAAGAACGTGCGAACTGGCTCTATCCGCTCATAATCGGCGCGTGGCTGCGAATAGAGGTTGAAGGCGAGATAGCCGGCTACGCCGAATCCGACTGCAGTCAACGCCATTTTGGGCAAGAGGTCAGGAGGCATATGACTTCCTTAGATCTGAAGCGCCGTCAGCTGCATGCGCTTGTTAGGCCGTGCCAGTGCCACTGCTGCTTCTCGCCCGCACGATAATGGTTGAAAGCATGGTGGCGATGAGGACCCGCTCGGCGGCACCCGTCGTAAAGACATCGGCCTGGCAAACCGTCAGGGTCCGCCCCGGGCGCAGCACGCGGCCGCAGGCCAGAAACCCCGCACCCTGGGCCGGTGCCAGCAGGTTGATCTTGAACTCGACCGCCAGAACATCAGTATCGGGTGGCGCCAAGGTGTAGGCGGCGTAGCCGTTGGCCGAGTCGGCAACACTCGCAATGGCGCCCGCGTGCA
>CALAED010000258.1 GCA_937891035.1 uncultured Thermomonosporaceae bacterium
GACAAGATCTATATCAAGGACCGCAACTCGCACCTGTACCAGGAAGGACAGTCGGTCTTCCGCTGGGCCACGACGACGCTGCACCCGGTGGCGACCGAGGCATGCCGGCGCGCCGGCGTCGACCCGGCCGAGCTCGCCGCGTTCGTCCCGCACCAGGCCAACCTGCGCATCATCGAAGCGATCGCGCGCCGGTTGCACGCACCGAACGCCGTGCTCGCCGACGACATCGTGACGGCCGGCAACACATCGGCGGCCTCGATCCCGCTGGCCATCTCGCGCATGGCCGAACGCAACCAGCTGCCCTCCGGGGCACCCGTCCTGATCCTCGGGTTCGGCGCCGGGCTGACCTACGCCGCCCAGGTCATCAAGATCCCGTAGGCCGATCGGTCTGCGTCAACGGAAGGAGAAGCGAACACATGACCGAGCAGGAGATCCTGACCGGCCTCGGCGAGATCATCGAGGAGATCGCCGGCGTTCCGGCGGCCGAAGTCACGCCCGACAAGACGTTCGTCGACGACCTCGACATCGACTCGCTGTCGATGGTCGAGATCGCCGTGGCCGCGCAGGACAAGTTCGGGGTCGAGATCCCCGATGACGAGCTGAAAAACCTGAAGACAGTCAAGCACGTCGTCGAGTACGTCCAGGCCCAGGGCATCTCGGCTTGACGGCGCGGCGCGCCGACGCGTGCCCCGACACCGCAGTTCGCGCACGTCGCGCACGTCGCGCACGTCGCCATCGCACAACGCAAGCGCGCGCCGTGATCATTCGTCCGGTCGGTCCATGTTGGGCAGGCGGCACACCCGCCCGAAGGCAGCGACCGGCCCGCCGCAGTGAGGAGAGAGCACGACCATGAGCACAGGTCCGGCAACTGTCGTCGTCACCGGTCTCGGCGCGACGACCCCCTTGGGGGGTGACGTCGCCTCGACCTGGTCGGCGCTACTGGCGGGTCGGTCCGGCGTTCGGCCGCTCGAGGCGGAATGGGCGGCGGAGCTTCCCGTACGGATCGCCGGGACCGTTGCGGTCGAGCCGGCGGAAGTGCTGCCCAAACACCGGCTACGCAAGTTGGACCGCAACGAGCAGTTCGCGCTCATCGCGGCCCACGAGGCGTGGGCGCACGCCGGCTATGCGCACGGCGAGCGCGACGGCTTCCAGGTCGATCACGACCGGCTCGGCGTGGTGATTTCCAGCGGCATCGGCGGCATCCTGACGACACTGGACAGCTACGACACCTTCAAGGAGAAGGGCTGGAAGCGGGTCTCGCCGTTCACCGTGCCGATGCTGATGCCCAACGGCGCCGCCGGGTGGGCGAGCATCGAGTTCGGGGCGCGCGCCGGCGCGCACGCGCTGGTCAGCGCGTGCGCCTCCAGCGCCGAGGCCATCGGCTACGCCATCGACATGATCCGCGTCGGCCGGGCCGACGTGGTCATCGCCGGGGGCGCCGAGGCGGCGATCCATCCGCTCAACATCGCCGCGTTCGCCGCGGCCCGCGCCATGTCGACTCGCAACGAAGAGCCGCACCGGGCGTCCAGGCCGTACGACAAGAATCGCGACGGGTTCGTACTCGGCGAGGGCGCGGGCGTACTCATCCTGGAATCCGAAGAGCACGCCCGGGCACGCGGTGCCGAGATCCACGCGATCGCGGCCGGCGCAGGCTATTCCGCGGACGCCCACGACATCGTCCAGTCCGATCCCGAGGGAGTCGGCGCGGCCACGGCCGTCCAGCGCGCGCTGGCCAACGCCCGGCTTGAACCTGCGGACATCGTGCACGTCAACGCGCACGCCACGTCGACGCCGGTCGGCGACATCGCCGAGGTCGCCGCGCTCAAGCGGGCCCTCGGCAAGGCGGCCACCGAGGTCGTGGTCACCGGCACCAAGTCCATGACGGGGCACCTGCTCGGCGGCACCGGCGCGGTGGAGTCGATCGCCACCGTACTGGCCCTCCGCGAGGGCCTGGTGCCGCCCACCATCAACGTGGACGACCTCGACGACGCGGTCGATCTCGACATCGCCGTCGGAGAGCCGCGGCCGCTCCCCGACGGCCCCGCCGCCGCGCTGAACAACTCGTTCGGCTTCGGCGGACACAACGTGACCGTCGCCTTTCGGCGCGCACTCTAGGCAAGGAGTCATCGACATGACCGTGCTTGAGAATCCGCTGGTCAGCTCGGCTCCACCCAGCGAAGCGGCCGAGACAGCCGATCCACGCGACCCGAGAGTCAGGCTGCTGGCGCTCTTCGACGAGGGCAGCCTGCGGTTGCTGACCGACGAGGACAAAAGCGGCGCGCTGGCCGGCGTCGGCCGGATCGAGGGCATGCCGGTGGTGGCGTTCGCCAGCGACCCGCGCGTGCAGGGCGGCGCGATGGGCGGGGAGGGGTGCGCGCACATCGTGTACGCCTATGAGCACGCCATCAGGGAGCGGCTGCCGATCGTCGGGATCTGGCACTCCGGCGGCGCCCGGCTGGCCGAGGGAGTCGAGTCGCTGCACGGCGTCGGGCGGGTGTTCGCCGCGATGACCCGGGCATCGGGCCTGGTCCCGCAGATCTCGGTCGTGCTCGGCGCGGCCGCGGGCGGCGCGGCGTACGGGCCGGCGCTGACCGACATCGTCATTTTGTCGGAGGGCGGCCGTATCTTCGTCACCGGCCCGGACGTCGTCCGGTCGGTCACCGGCGAAGACGTCGACATGGCCTCGCTGGGCGGCCCCGAGCCGCACTCCAAGCGCTCGGGCGTCGTGCACATGGTGGCCAAGGACGACACCGAGGCGCTGGTTCACGCCAGGCGCGTGGCCACATTGCTCGGCCATCAGGGGCGG
>CALAED010000259.1 GCA_937891035.1 uncultured Thermomonosporaceae bacterium
ACATGCGGAGCTTGTCAAAGGCGAAACCCTGCTTGGCGATCTCGTCGAAGACGCCGACCTGGTGGAAGGCCTTGAGGGCGTTGCCCTGCAGGGTGATCCCGTGGCCGACCCCGGCCCAGTTCTTACGGATCTCGAGCAGTACCACCTCAACCCCGCGCTGGGCCAGGGCGAGCGCCAGCACGCTACCGGTGATGCCGCCGCCGACGACGAGGACTCGTTGGACGTTCGACACGGGGACCTCCTTGTCTCGTGGGGTACGCGGGGACTCAGGCCGCGAACTGGGATGGGCGGGCGCCAGTTATCCAGCCCACGATGTGGTCGGGATCGGTTCCGGCGAGCACGGTGTCGGCCACCTTGCTGCCCCGGTTGAGGATGACGACCCGGTCGGCGACCTCGTAGCACAGCGGCAGGTTGTGGGTGACCAGCACGATGGCGATGCCCTGGCCGGCCATCCGGCGAATCAGCGCCTCGACCTGCTTGGTCTGCTCGTAGCCGAGGGCAGCCGTGGGCTCGTCGAGGAGCAGTACGCCGTTGGTCTCGCCCGACACGCGGATCGCGCTGCGGGCGATCGCCACCGTCTGGCGCTGACCGCCGGAGAGCATCTCAACGGGCCGGGTCATCGGCGCCGTACGCACTCCGAGCCGGTCGAGCTCGGCCTCCGAGCGCTTGCGCATGGCTTTGCGGTCGACGAAGCCGAGCCAGCCGAGCGGTCCCTTGCGCAGGATCTCCCGGCCGATGTTGAGGTTGATCGAGATGTCCTGTGGGTCGACCAGGGCGAGATCCTGGTAGACCATCTGGATGCCGGCCGCGGTGGAGTCGCTGGGTGAGTGGAACTCCACCTTCTGGCCGCGCACCTTGATGGTGCCGGCGCTCGGTCGGTGGGCGCCCGACATCACCTTGAGCAGGGTGGACTTGCCGGCGCCGTTGTCACCCAGGAGGCCCACAACCTCGCCGGCGTTGACGTGGAAGTCGATGCCGGACAGCGCGAGGACGTAGCCGTAGTGCATCTCGATCCCGGTCAGCTCGAGGGCCGGAGTCTGGTCGCTCATCTCACACCTGCTTCTTGTGCACGGACAGGTTTGCGGTGGACATCAGGCGGTCCGAGACGCTGGACTGGATGACCCGCTCGAGCACCAGCGAGGCCAGCAGCAATACGCCGGTGACCACGAGGGCCCAGTAGGGCTCAACGCCGCGGATGGTGAGACCGTTGGCGATGGTGGCCAGGATCAGCGCCCCCACGAGGACCCGAGGCAGGCTGCCCCGGCCGCCGGTGAGCGCGACACCGGCCAGGGCGACCGCGGTCAGTGCGTTGAAGATGATGGCGGGACTGGCCGCCGGGGTGGCCTCGGTGGTGATCGCCGTCGTTACCAGACCACCGAGGGCCGCACAGAGTCCGGAGATCACGAACCCCAGCACCCGGTAGCGGTCGCTATGGATCCCCGAGCGGCGGACCGCCTCGGCGTTTCCGCCGACCGCCATCAGCCGAATGCCGTCCCGGGTGCGCGTCAGAAAGACGGTCCCGACCAAGAACAGCAGCGCCACGATGTAGACCGGGGCGGGGACTCCGAAGTACCGCCGCGTGCCCATGAACTCCAGTTCGGTGAGCCCCGGGAAGGTGTAGCCAGCCGCGATCACCGCGGCGATGCCGGACAGCACCGACAACGTGCCGATGGTGACGATGATCGGGTTGAAGCCGCGGAGAGCGATCATCCCGTTGACCAGGCCGACCAGGGCGCCCGCGAGAAAGCCCGCCAGCAGGGCCAGCCAGGTGGGCTGGCCGTTGGTCATCAGCCAGCC
This sequence comes from uncultured Thermomonosporaceae bacterium, assembly GCA_937891035.1. Lineage (GTDB taxonomy): Bacteria > Actinomycetota > Actinomycetes > Streptosporangiales > Streptosporangiaceae > CALAED01. The sequence continues at coordinate 1,798 of CALAED010000259.1, forward strand.
GGTGAGGCAGGAGGCGAAGGCGGCCGTGCCCGGGAGGGAGAGATCGAGGACGCCGGTCATCACGCCGAACCCCACGCCGGCCGCGAAGATGGCGGTGATCGCGGCCGCGTTCGCGACCAACAGCGCGTTGTCAAGCGTGGCGAAGTACGGCGCGCACCAGAACGAGAACACCACGATGATGACGCCCCACAAAACGAAGATGCCCTGGTCCCGCACGAGCACCAGCGCGGAGACGCTACGCGGCATCTCGCTTCCGGTGGGGACCGCAACCTCCGCCGCCGGAGTGGCGGGGGTTGCGGCGGGGGCAGTGGGCTTGACGGGGGAGGACATCGCCGTCAGCTCCCCGCCTTGATGACCTTCTGCGGCACCGTCAGCTGCTGACCTTCCTTGGTCGGGTCCTCGATCATGGCGATCAGCGCGTCGAAGGACTGCACCATGTCCTCCTGGAACTGGAGCGCGACCGAGGCGTAGATCTTGCCGGCCTGGACGGCCTTGAGCACCTCCTCGTTGCCGCCGGCCTCCACCAGGCAGGGCAGCTCCTTGCCGGCCGCTGCGAACGCGCCGAGCGCACCGAGGGCCGCCTCGTCATTGGTGGCCAGCACGGCGTTCGCGTCCGGGTTGCCCTGCAGGGCGGCACTGACGTCGGTCTGCGCCTTGGCCCGGGTCGACGTCTCGAGCTCGGTGACGACCGTGGCGCCCGGGGCGGCGGCGGACAGGGCGTCGGTCTGCGCCTTCTCCTTCTCGGCCTTTCCGGCCGTGCCGGCCACGTCCTTCATCCAGATCACCTTGGCGTTGCCGCCGAGCTTCTCGTTGACGCACGCGCCGAGCTCGTCGCCCATGGCCTTGCCCTGGTTCACGTAGTCGATCTTGCTGAAGCTGACCCCCACCTGCATGCCGCTCAGCCCGTAGTCCTCCGGGACGCCGTTGAGCTTCAGGGCGACCTTCTTCTCCTGCGCCGTCTTCACCAGGTCGGTAAGGGCCGCCGGCTGAACCGAGATCACCCAGGCGCCGCCGACCCGGCCGGACTCGATGACGCTCCGCAGGTCGGTCACCTGCTTCTGCGGGTCGAGGTCGGGATCCTGGACGATCACGTTGTAGCCCTTGCTGGCGCCGTAGCCCTTGACGCCCTCGGAAAGCCCCTTCATGGCCGGGATCTTCAGGGCGAGGGGGGAGAAGGCGATCGTCTTGCTGGCCTCGCCGCCGCCGGCGCCGGGACTGGCCCCGCCCGCGGGCTGGGTGGTCCCGCCGCAGGCCGCCAGCAGGGCCACACAGCTCAGGGAGGCGACCGCCACGACGCTATGGCGGCGCCCCCGGGTTAGGGTGTCGAACAATCTCACGTCAGCTCCTCAGCGTGCTCGTCGTCGAACAGCTGCTTGAGTGCAGCCGGGCACAGCAGAGCATGAGAAACCTCCCGCGGGGAAGTCCGCTCTGCGGATGGGTGGCATCACCCGTGGCCATACCTCCGCCGCATGGATGGCAGGCATCGGCGTCTGCTCTTTCCGCGTACCGGCCGGCTGGGCTTAGCGTCGGGCAACGGAGGGGAACCACCACGCCGACACGCACGAGGGAGTACGCCAATGGGTTACGTCGTTAGCGCCACCTGGACGGCCCAGCCGGGTCAGGAGGCGATCGTCCTCGACGCCATCGAGAAGCTGACGCCACTGTCGCGGCAGGAGCCGGGCAACCAGTTCT
>CALAED010000260.1 GCA_937891035.1 uncultured Thermomonosporaceae bacterium
CCACATCTACCCCTTTGCGCTCGCCTGGCGGATGGGCGCCGCCGGCTGGCCGGAAGACAAGCGCACGGACTTCGCCAACGACCGCGACAACCTGCTCGCGGTATGGGGGCGGGCGAACCAGCGGAAGGGCGACTCCGGCCCGGCCGAATGGCGGCCGCGAAGGGTCTACCAGTGCACCTACGCGATCAAGTTCGTGGACGTGTCCGCCGAATACGACCTCGCGGTCACCGGCGCCGACCACGCCGCCCTCGCCGGCATGCTGGATCGCTGCTGACCGCGGCTGAAACTGCTGAAGCTGCTGACCGCTGCTGACCGAAGGCCTCAGATGCGGCGGAGGCGGACGCGCTGGACGCTGTGGTCGCGGGCCTTGTGCAGGACGAGGGTGGCGCGGGCGCGGGTCGGAAGGATGTTGGAGACCAGGTTGACCTCGTTGATGTCCCGCCAGACCTGGTGGGCGAAGGCCGCGACCTCGTCTTCGTCCAGCTGGGTGAACTGGTGGAAGTAGGACCGCGGGTCGGTGAAGGCGCCGCGCCACAGGGCGAAGATGCGGTCGACGAACCACTGCCTGACGTCCTCGACGCGGGCGTCGACGTAGATCGAAAAGTCGAAGTAGTCCGAGATCGCCAGGGATCCGGCCGGCGGGGCCTGCAGGACGTTCAGGCCCTCGACGATGAGGACGTCGGGTCGCCTGACCACGTGGTCGGCGTCAGGGACGATGTCGTACGACAGATGGGAGTACACCGGGATCGCGATCTGTGCGGCGCCGGCCTTCATCGCCGCCACGAACCGCAGCAGGGCGCGCCGGTCATAGGACTCGGGGAAGCCCTTGCGGTCCATGATCCCGCGCTCGGCCAACGTCGCGTTCGAGTACAGGAAGCTGTCGGTGGTCACGAGCTCCACCCGCGGGTGGCCGGGCCACTGGGTGATGAGCGTGCGCAGCAGGCGTGAGGTGGTCGACTTGCCGACCGCGACGCTGCCGGCCACACCGATGATGAACGGGGTCGGCGGCACCGGCTCGGACAGGAAGGCGCTGACCGTGTCGCGCAGCCGCCCGTCGGCGGCGGCGAACACGTTGAGCAGCCGGGACAGCGGCAGGTAGACCTCCTCGACCTCGGTGATGTCGATGGGGTCGCGCAGCCCGCGCAGCCTGTCGAGCTCGGCCGCGGTGAGGGCGAGCGGCATGCTTGCTCTCAGCGCCCGCCACGCCGCGCGGTCGAATTCGACGTACGGGCTGGGTACGTCGTCCCACGCGAGGCTCATGGCAGGCACCCAGGAAGCTTACGCAGAATTTCGGCCCCCGGCCGGGCCACCGGCCGAACGACGAGCCGGTGCCGCCGAGATGAACATCCTGACGTACAGACAAGGTACGTCGCCTGATGGATCCTCGAACGAGGCGAAAGATTAGCCTGGTCACATGTGTGGAATCGTTGGTTACGCAGGGTCACGGCCGGCCCTGCAGATCGTCATCGACGGCCTCGCCCGGCTCGAGTACCGGGGGTATGACTCGGCCGGCGTCGCCATCGTCGCCGACGGCGAGGTGCGCGCGACCAGGCGGGCGGGCAAGCTCGCCAGGTTGCGCGAGTCCCTGGCCGCCGGCACGCCGTCGCCGGGAGAGGTCGGCATCGGCCACACCAGATGGGCGACGCACGGTCCGCCGACCGATCGCAACGCCCATCCCCACCGGGATTGCACGGGGGCGATCGCCGTCGTCCACAACGGCATCATCGAGAACTTCGCCACGCTGCGGGAGCGGCTGGAAAAAGATGGCCACATTCTTGCCTCTGATACCGATACCGAGGCCGTCGCCCACCTGCTCGAGGACGCGATGGCCGGGCAACAGGATCTCACCGAGGCGATGCGGACCGTCTGCCGGCGGCTCGACGGCGCCTTCACGCTCGTCGCCGTGCACGCCGGGCAGCCCGACGTCGTCGTCGGGGCCCGCCGTAACTCGCCGCTCGTGGTCGGACGGGGCACCGGCGAGAACTTCCTGGCCAGCGACGTCGCCGCTTTCATCGAACATACCCGCGACGCGATCGAGCTGGGGCAGGACCAGGTGGTCGAGCTGCGCCGCGACGGCGTACGAGTGATCGACTTCGACGGACGGCCGGCGGACGTGAAGGAATATCACGTCGACTGGGACGTCTCGGCCGCGGAAAAGGGCGGTTACGACTACTTCATGCTCAAAGAGATCGCGGAGCAGCCGCAGGCCGTCGCCGACACGCTGCTCGGCCGGGTGGGTATGGACGGCCGGCTGACCCTGGATGAGATGCGGCTGTCCGACGAGGAGCTCCGCGAGGTAGACAAGATCATCATCGTCGCGTGCGGGACGGCGTACCACGCCGGGCTCATCGCCAAGTACGCCATCGAGCACTGGGCGCAGCTGCCCTGCGAGGTCGAGCTGGCCAGCGAGTTCCGCTACCGTGACCCGATCTTGACCAGGACCACCCTGGTCATCGCGATCTCGCAGTCGGGCGAGACCATGGACACCCTGATGGCCGTCCGGCACGCGCGCGAGCAGCGCGCCCGCGTCCTCGGCATCTGTAATGTCAACGGCTCATCGATTCCGCGCGAATGCGACGGCGTGCTCTATACCCATGCCGGGCCGGAGATCGCGGTCGCCTCGACCAAGGCGTTCCTCACCCAGCTGGTGGCCGTCTACCTGGTCGCTCTCTACATCGCGCAGACCAGGGGCACCAAGTGGGCCGACGAGGTCTTCGCCGTCGTCCAGTTGCTCGCCGGCATGCCGGAGAAGGTGGAAAAGGTCCTCGAGACCATGGAGCCGGTCCGGGCGCTGGCCCGCTCGCTGGCGAGCGAAAAGTGCGTGTTGTTCCTCGGCCGGCACGTGGGCTACCCGGTGGCCCTTGAGGGAGCGCTCAAGCTCAAAGAGTTGGCCTACATGCACGCGGAGGGCTTCGCGGCCGGCGAGCTCAAACACGGCCCGATCGCCCTGATCGAGGAGAACCTGCCCGTCGTGGTCGTGGTGCCGCCGCGCGCCCGCGACGTGCTGCACGACAAGATCGTCTCCAACATCCAGGAGATCCGCGCCCGCGGCGCCCGTACGATCGTGATCGCCGAAGCCGGTGACGAGTCCGTCGTGGCGTACGCCGACACCCTGTTGCGCGTCCCCGCCGTGCCCACCTTGTTGCAGCCGCTCGTCACCACGGTTCCGCTCCAGGTGTTCGCCTGCGAACTCGCCACCGCCAAGGGCCATGACGTCGACCAGCCGCGCAACCTCGCCAAATCCGTCACCGTCGAATAATCGCGATCGAGGATATGAGCGCTGGGAAGGACCGCGCACGACGACGGGGTGCTGTCCGCGCGACGAATTCGACGCGAACAGCACCCCGTCGGTGGTGCGATATAAAAGACCGGGCGGGCCGGATTACATAGACGCGGTCACACTGTTCGCGTCATCACAGTTTGGGTAGATAGCCGCCCACCAGCTCAGGTTGAGCATGAGCTCCATCGGGAGCGGCATCGCTCAGCCTAGTGTCGACATCGCTTCGTTGCATGGATCTTAGATCAAATCTTGCGGTGAATTTTCCGCTCGCCGCCTCGCCCGGTGGTTTTCTCGTGGCTTATGGAAAGGCAGACCGTCGGCCGTGGCAGGCTGGGACGGTGATCGTCGGTGTGGGCATCGATATCGTCGACGTGGCCCGGTTCGGCCGGAGCCTGGAACGTACTCCGGCGCTGCGCACCAGGCTGTTCGTCGCGGCCGAGCGCGATCTCCCGGTCCACTCGCTCGCCGCGCGGTTCGCGGCGAAGGAGGCGCTGGCCAAGGCGCTGGGCGCGCCGCCGGGGCTGCGCTGGACCGACGCCGAGGTGCGTACGGCCCGGGACGGACGGCCCAG
>CALAED010000261.1 GCA_937891035.1 uncultured Thermomonosporaceae bacterium
CATTCCACCACTGCCCGAGCATGCTGCCGCCCAACGCCAGCAAGCCGCCGAGCAAGGTCGGCGCGAGAGTGCTCCAATTCATGCCCCGAGTTTCCTTCTCGACTCAATCGGTGTCTATATCGATCCCTAATGAGACGTTTTCGCGCTCCGAACGGTTGACAGGATGGCCCCCGCGCGATGATTCGCTGACGGACGCGCCGGTGACCCTCCGGCCCCCTATGAATAAGCCAGGGTCAGCAACGCGGCCCCCTTGAATGCAGACGAATCAGGCGTTTCGAGCTACTCAGGCTGATGCCGTATCGAAGGGCAAGTCCGCTTTGAGGGACTCCAGCCCGGAAGCTCTCCACTAGTGCCTCCACATCCTCCGCCGTAAGACGGTCCCTCAGAGGAGGCCGTGCCGGTCGAGACTTCGGGCGGACGCTCGGCCTGGATGCCACTGGGGAGTCTGGCTCACCCGCCGACGCGATCGAGTTCAACCGCTGCCGCAGACGCTGTACCTGGTCGAAGGTGTTCGAGTAGTGGATGATTAGGTCCACCCGTAATCACAAATTCGACGCGCCCAAACGACGTTGTTTGAGGTTGATGTCCACCGAGCGCGGGAGCTCAAGCCTCTACTATCATCGTCGATGAAGGACGAATGGGGCTCTTAGCGCCATCTGACACCTGAAGCCACGCTTTGGGTTGGGGGAGAGTCGTTTAGGCATGCGAGGCACGATCAATGACTGTAGGTCCATCTCTGCAAGAGATCATCAGACGGCGGCAGCAGGCTGGCTTCGTGGGGCGAGATGGACAGCTTGCTCAGTTCCGCGAGAACCTTGATCTCTCTGTCGAGGATGGTCGACGGCGGTTTATTTTCAATATTCATGGCGACGCGGGTGTCGGAAAGACCTTTCTAGTCCGACGACTTCGGCAGATAATTCGCGAACATGGCGGTCTCGCGGCGTATATCGATGAAAATGTTCACGGCGTTCCTGACGTGCTCGCTTGGATAGAACGAGAATTTGCAGAGCAAGGGAAGCCGCTAAGAGGGCTTGAGAAGCGCTATTCAACGTATAAGCTGCGGCGACAAGAACTTGAGACAGATCCTGAAGCCCCGAAAGAGGCTTCGGCGTTCTTGACACATACCGCTGTCAAGATCGGCCTGCATGCGGCACGTAGCGTCCCGGGGGCCGGCGCAGTTGTCGATATGGTGGATGCCGATACAGTTGCCGAGAACGCAAATCGCTTGCGTGCATATCTCGGAAAGAAGTTTCGAAATCATGATGATGCCCGACTGGTGTTGTCGCCCACCGAGGAACTAACGCCAGCCTTCGTAGAAGATCTAGGTGAGATATTTGAACCTACCACACCGATCGTTCTGTTCTTTGATACCTATGAACGGACTGCTTCGTTCCTAGATCTGTGGCTTCTTGACCTATTTGGTGGTCGCTTTGGAGACTTGCCCGCCAACCTAGTGGTGGTTGCGTCTGGACAACTTTCCCTCGATCCCAATAGGTGGTCACAATACTTGAGTGTGATAGCCGATATTCCGCTGGCGCCTTTTACGGAAGTCGAAGCGCGTCAACTACTGTCACGTAAGGGTGTCACCAATGAGCGGGTAGCCAATGTAATTCTGGAACTCTCAAGCCGTCTTCCCTTGCTTGTGGCAATGCTTGCGGAGAATCGTCCGGAGGATCCGGAGACTATAGGTGACCCTAGCGGTGACGCTGTGGAACGATTCCTTAAATGGGAGGATGATCCGGACCGGCGGTCTGTGGCTCTTTCGGCCGCACTTCCACGTCGTCTAAACCAGGACATCGTGGCCACACTTACTGGGGCTGCAGGGGCAGCTGCGCTTTTTGAATGGCTGCGAAGATTGCCATTCGTTACATATAATTCGGGTATTTGCCAGTACCATGAAGTGGTGCGAGCTGCAATGATACGGCTGCAGCGAAAGCAATCACCCGAAGTCTGGCGACAGCAGCATCGAAAGCTCGCGGAATATCATCGGCATGCTCGAGAGGAACTCGAGCTTACGGATGAGGAGGGTTGGGCAGATCCGACTTGGCATGGGCATATTCTTGAACAGATGTACCATCTACTTTGCGCTGAGGGGATCCGCGTCCTTTCCAATGTTCTAGAGCATGCCGTACTTGCTTGTGAAGTCAGCGCTGCCTTGGAGCGTAGATGGGCTGAAATGCTGAGGCACGCGGGGTGCGACGCACAAGATGCCGCCATACTTGAATGGGGAAAACGTCTCAGCAGTTCGGACACCCCAACGGCGCAGCTTGTATTCTGTACTGAGCTTATTAATAGAGCGAATCTTTCATCTGAAATGATGGGGGTTGCTCTTGCGGTGCGAGGCATACGATACTATCTCGCCGATAAAGAGGAGTTGGCCTTGGCTGACTTCAATCGATCGGTCACCTTGAATCCGGACGCTCCCAAGCCTGTTGCATATCGGGGTGAAACCTACCGCTGGCTAGGGCGTTATGATGAGGCGCTCGCGGACTTCAACCGAGCTATCGAACTCAAGCCGACTTACGACTGGGCTATTACTCAAAGAGGCGAAGCCTACCGTTTGATGGAGCGGTATGACGAGGCCCTGGCTGACTTCAACCGGGCCATCGAACTCAAGCCGCCTTACGACTGGGCTATTACACAAAGAGGCGAAGCCTACCGTTTGATGGAGCGGTATGACGAGGCCCTGGCTGACTTCAACCGGGCCATCGAACTCAAGCCGCCTTACGACTGGGCTATTACACAAAGAGGCGAAGCCTACCGTTTGATGGAGCGGTATGACGAGGCCCTGGCTGACTTCAACCGGGCCATCGAACTCAAGCCGCCTTACGACTGGGCTATTACACAAAGAGGCGAAGCCTACCGTTTGATGGAGCGGTATGACGAGGCCCTGGCTGACTTCAACCGGGCCATCGAACTCAAGCCGCCTTACGACTGGGCTATTACACAAAGAGGCGAAGCCTACCGTTTGATGGAGCGGTATGACGAGGCCCTGGCTGACTTCAACCGGGCCATCGAACTCAAGCCGACTTACGATTGGGCCATCGCTAGCAGAGGTCAGGTCTATCGGGCTTTGAAGCGGTATGACGAGGCGCTCGCCGACTTTAACCGGGCCATCGAACTCGACTCCGGTCTGGACTGGGCCATTGCTGAAAGAGGCGAAATCTACCGTTTGATGGACCGCTATGACGAGGCCCTGGTCGACTTCAACCGGGCCATCGAACTCAAGCCGGACGAAAGAGAATACATTGCTGAGCGAGATGAGACCCTCAGGCAAATGAGCTTGGGGTCTCTTTGAGAAGGCGCTTCACACTGCTAACGCTGATGCCGTATCGAAGGGCAAGCCTCTTTTGGGACACCCCAGACCGGAAGCTGTCCAAGAGTGCCGCCACGTCTTGTAACGTCAGGCTCTCCCTCACGGGAGGTCGTGCAGGGCGAGGCCTTGGGCGGATACTCGCTCGGGCTTCCGCTGGCGTGTCTGGCTCCTCGTCGGTCGATGTCATGGAGTCCAGCCGCTCGCGTAGGCGCTCTACCTGGTCGAAGGTGTTCGAGTAGTGAGCGATTAGCTCCACAAGCGAACCATCAGGTCAGAGGCCCTGTTCCCCGGTCAGGGGGCTGGGACTCTCCCTTTCAGTGGGAGATTCTTGGGAGATCATCTTCTGGTCCACGGATCTACAGCAGACGACCTACGACGCTCCCGCGAATGAGCCAGATCACCGGGGTCGTCGCCCTCAGTAGCGCGCTCCACGCGCCTTCGTCCCACAGGACCAGCACCGCTGAGGTCTTCGCCGAAGTGCTCGACAGGAACGAGTAGTAGCCGTTGATCACGATGATCTTCGCGAGTGCGACGCTCCATCATCCGTCGCCGCGCTGAACTCCCCCGCCCGCGGCGGTTCAGCCCGGTCCGTTCAGCCTCAGCGCGCGGGCGTGGCCGAAGAGGCAGCGGCGCGCGGCCACAGCTGCGGGATGGGTCCATTAAGCAAGACGGCTTCGACCGGCTATTTGGCGGTGATGGTGTTTCGACCACTTGGGTCGGCGGCGCGAACCCGCGAAGGTTGGGACCATGACAGACCTTCCCGTAGGACGAGCCTCGTTCGACCCGCCCCCGGACGCGGCGGAGCGGCTGTGGCAGCGCGTTGCCGACATCTTCCGGACGGAGCGCGAGCAGATCGCCGGGCGGCCGGTGAGCGGGCCGGTCGACCTCGACGGGCTGCAGTCCGCCCTCGGCTCGTACGACTTTGCCCGGCCGGCTGACCCCGAGGATGTGATCGACGAGGTCGCGGCGCTGCTGCGCGACAACACCGTGCACACGACCCATCCGCGCTACTTCGGGCTCTTCAACCCGTCACCGACCCTGATGAGCGTGATCGGCGAAGCTCTTGCGGCGGGGTTCAATCCGCAGCTCGCAGCATGGTCGCACGCGCCTGCGGCGGCGGAAATCGAGGCGCACCTGCTGCGCTTCCTCGGCCGGCGCCTGGGCTATCCACCCGAGACGGTGGCCGGGTCGTTCGCCAGCGGCGGGGCGGAGGCGAACCTGACCGCCGTGCTGCTGGCGCTGACCAAGACGTGGCCCGAGTACGGTGCCGCCGGGGTGCGGGCGCTGGCCGGGCGGCCAGTGCTGTACGCCTCGGCCGAAAGCCATCTGGCCTGGTTGAAGATCGCGCACGCCACCGGCATCGGGCGGGAGGCGGTGCGGCTCGTACCAACCGGCCCCGACCTGCGCGGCTGGCGGCCCAGGTGGCGGCCGACCGCGCCGCCGGCGACCGGCCGTTCCTGGTGATCGGCACAGCCGGGACCACGGCCGCCGGAGTGATCGATCCGCTCTCCGAGCTCGCCGACTTCTGCCGGGACCTGGGTGTGTGGTTCCACGTCGACGCCGCGTACGGCGGCGCCGCGGCCCTATCGGATCGGCTGCGGCCGGCGCTGATGGGTATTGAGCGCGCCGACTCGATCACGCTGGACGCGCACAAGTGGCTGAGCGTGCCGATGGGCGCCGGCGCCCTGCTGTGCACCGACGGTGCGGCGCTGACGGAGACCTTCCGGGTCACCACGTCTTTCATGCCGGCCGACGTGCCCGGCACCGTGGACCCCTACACCTCCAGTCACCAGTGGTCACGCCGGTTCATGGGGCTGAAGCTGTTCCTCAGCCTCGCCGTCGCGGGCCGGACCGGGTACGCCGAGCAGCTCGAACGCGACGCCGACCTGGCCGATTACCTACGCGAAGGGCTCGTCGGCGCCGGCTGGGACATCGTCAACGCCACTCCGCTTCCGGTGGTTTGCTTCGCCGATCCAGAGGACAGAACCTGGGAGCATCACGACGCGCTCGCCCAGTTCGTCGTCGACGGCGGGCGCGCGTGGATCAGCCCAGTCCGGCTTAACGGGCGCGCGGCGCTGCGGGCCTGCGTCATTAGCCACCGCACCACGACCGCCGATATCGACGAGCTCGTGCGTGTCCTGAACGACGCCCGCGGCGATTGGCGGACCTGACAGCCGCCGATTCACCCTGATTGAGCGACCTGCGGCAGCCACGTCGGCAGCTGCAGCTCCGCCCGATCTGTCGCGTGGGGGAGGGGACCCGGCCACAACGGCCACCACTGTGCCCGGCGCGGCCGCGCACCTCATCCAGCGGGGGCAAGAAGAGGTTGGCCGTCTCGATCGTCTCCAGCATCGCCTGCCCATCGGCACGGCCGGAGACCGCATCGCACAACGGCCCGGACAACCGTGCCAGCACCGAGGTCTCCAGCAGAAACTCCGTGCCGGCTCCGTCTGCAAGCCGGCGGGGCCCGAACTGCTCCTGCTGACGAAGACCGGCCGCCGGACCAGCGGGGCTGCCCAGGTCCCCGAGCCCCGCGCTGCCGTCGCCCACCCTCGGCTCGATCACGCTGCTCCCGCTGCCGATGGTCTTCAAGCTCACCGGCAACGCCGACGTGAAGGTCTGGTTCCTCGCGATGTACCTGCCCGGCATCCTGGATGGCCCACCGCCGTAGGCATGGCCCTCATAGGGGCGCCTCTGCTACCTCGCGATCAAGACCGGCTGCTCGTTGGCTGGGGCCGGCTTCGGGGTTCTGGCGCTTTCCTACTCCCGGCGGCACCGCCTCCGGAACTCTTTCGGGCCTGGTCAGTGTGACGATGTGCGTGGGACTTCGGCGTAGGCCGTGAGACTGGCTCGGTCGGCGGCGGCGCGGCCTTCGGCCCATCCCTCGGTATCCCAACCTCGGCTCACCGAATGTTGGGTGAGATGCCCGAACATCGACTCCACGGCACGGTCGACCTGAGCGTCGCGCTCCGCGAGCACAGGAAGCAGGTCGCTGCGGCCGGTGTCAGCCGCCGCCTGGCTCACGGCGTCATCGACGGCGCCGCGCAGCCGTTCGCCGATGCGGTCGGTGAAGGAGGCAAGGAAAGTCTGCCGAAACGATCGGGTCCGGGACCTGCCGTGGCGGTCCTGTCGTGAGCCCCTTTGCACCATGGCGGTGGTTGCTTGCACGAGCAGCGATGTGAACAGCAGCTCAGCTGCCCGTACGTCTGCGGGGAACCCGACAATGGTGGAGAGTCCGAGTGTCTTGTGCCAGACGGTACGGCAACGGTTCGCTTCGGCGATCACCTGTAGCAACAGGACCTTGGGCGGTTCGTACGGGGCGTCGACGAACAATCGACGGCCGATTGGTTCTTGCTTGGTCTCATGATTCGTGTGGAGCAAAGCAGCGTCGATGCTGTGGCGAGTGATGAGCTCTTGGGCCCGGGTAGTCAGTGCTTCGGCCTCTTCGGGGAACTCGGTCGACTCGGCCTTGCCCAGCAGTGCCCGGACCTTGCGCAACACCTTCTCGTCGACCTCGTCGGCCGCAAGCCGGCCCGGGGCGAAGACGCGTGCGGTGCCGGGACGCGGGCACAGCTCCTCCAACGGTGGGAGAGAGTGCAGGCAGGCACCGACCACCACCGCGCAATGGATCAGAGCTTCCCGGTCGGCCTTCTCCCGCTCGCACCAAGCGCCGGGATACCGATCGTCCGGCTCCCACCATAGCCGCGCGTCGATCGCCTCGAGCTGCGCCGCCCACCGACCGTCCACAGTGGCGGGAGCGTAACCGCGCATCTCGGCGGCGATCGCATCCGTAGCCATCGCCGCTTCTCGCTTGCCCAGCTCACGTCCGAAGTGCCGGACGACCTCGGCCGGCTGCCAGCCGTTGCGCCATGCCTGTGTTACCGCGTTGCTGAGACCCAGCAGCAACAGCCGATCGACGACCTTACGCCACGTGCTCGAACCCTCGGCCAACCGGGCCGTACAGCGCCGCACGGTTTCCTCGTCACCGCGGATCCAGGCGTTCATCGCCTCGGCCAACAACTGGTCAGCCTGCTCGGCCGGGGTCTCGGGTGCAGGCATCCGCCACTGGCCGAACAGGTCGCCGAATGGATCGTCGCCCCCTGGCCGCTGCCGTTGCTTGCGCCGCCTTTCCTTGGCGCGTCGCCGCTCCCGGTTGGCCTTGCCCACTCAGCTCACTCCAGCCCCGATGGATTCATGCGCCACTAGCTAACCAGACAGCCATCGGCCACCATCGTCATACACGAACTTGTGGATGAAGGGGACCACGGTCGGCCTTCTCCAATCGACCGCCGGAATGCCGAGGCTCGCATCCACGCGGTTGCACCGCCGGTCCGCCGCTAACGGCGATGGGCCCGCACCGACCGCGCAGCGCCCGGGTCGCGTCCTTCGCGCCTCGCAGACTTTGCGTACAAAGCCCTGATCAAGGGATAGGCGTGGGTCATATGGCTCAGACGACGTGAGTCATGCGGCGCGGCACCCCACCCGTGACGGGTGTTCCTTGGACAGGAGAAGCCGTTCCCTTTTACCCGGGGATGGCGTGTACGAGCGAATGGCGTGCGGGGGCCCGAGCTTCCATACACCTCTCTCGTGGTTTGCAGCACATGCGAAGCGAATGGTGAGACCCCTTGGGAGGGAAGGTCCATGCGCCCTGCGATCTGTTGGATCACTTACGTCTTGATCCTCACCGGTCTGCTGACTCTGCCGGCCTTCGCCGACGAGGTGACGCCGCC
>CALAED010000262.1 GCA_937891035.1 uncultured Thermomonosporaceae bacterium
GTGTCCGCGGGTTGAGGCCCATGACGCCGGGCTCAGGCCTGGCCCAGCTTTGGCCCAGCTCTGGCCCAGGTCTGCGCTCGGCCCGGCTCAAGCCGGCCAGGCTCTAGGCCGCTCACGGTTCCGGACCCATATCCGCTCCGCACCGGCCCCGGCTCCGCCCTCTCCCCGCCCACACCTCTCATCGTCCCGGGTATCCCGCGCCCTGCGCGGGTAGGGAAAGCGCCTACCGAGTTTCGCGCGAGTGTGGCATCTTCGGGGAGAAAGGAGTATGGGAGACGGAGCGTGTGTCTAGCCGCGGTGCCGCCGGCGGACGAATCAGAGGGACGATCTCATGACCGGCCTTTCGTCCGGCGATCAGCGTGCCCGACAATGAGTGTTACAAGCGAGTCTCATGGATATGTGGTGGTGTAATGGCGACACGGGGGACAGCGACGACGGCAACGGGTGTGGGCGCGGCGAGCGCCCTGAGGGCGGACGTCTCGACGAGTGAGCAGTGACCGATATGGTCCAACGCCGCGGACTCGACGCCAACACCCCCAACGTCGCCCGGATCTACGACTATTGGCTCGGCGGCAAGGACAACTTCGCCGCCGACCGCGTGACGGCGGAGAAGCTGAGCGGGATCGTCCCGGAGGCGCGCGCGGCGGCGCGGGCCAACCGTGAGTTCCTGCGCCGCGCCGTCCGGTTCTTGGCCAAGGCCGGTATCCGTCAGTTCATCGACCTCGGCACCGGCCTGCCCACCCAGGCCAACGTGCACGAGGTGGCCCACCAGATTGTCCCGGGCGCCCGGGTGGTCTACGTCGACTACGACCCGGTCGTCGTCATACACGGCCAGGCGCTGCTGCAGTCCGACGACGCCACCGCCATCGTCGAGGCGGACGTGCGCGAGCCGGAGAAGATCCTCGAGCATCACGAATTGCGCGCGTTGATCGATCTCGACGAGCCGGTGGCCGTGCTGATGGTGGGCATCTTGCACTTCATCACCGAAGCCGATGACCCCTACGGGATCGTCGCGCGGTTCAGGGAGGCCATGGCCCCCGGCAGCTACCTGGCCATCTGCCACGTCACCGCCGATCCGCGGCCACAGGCGGAGGCCCAGGTGACCGAGATCTACCGGCAGACCACCGCGCCGCTGGTGCCGCGCAGCCGCGATCAGGTGCTGCGCTTTTTCGACGGGTTCGACCTGGTGGAGCCCGGCCTGGTCTACGCGCCGCAGTGGCGACCCGACCGGCTGGTCCGCCCGGCCGAGCCGGTGACCTCCTTCGTCTTCGCCGGCGTCGGCCGCACCCCCGGCCGCCCATGAGCCGGCCGGCCGGTCCTGCGGCCGCCGGGCATGACTGATGGCCCCTGCCGCCTGATATCCGGGCGTTGTGGCCCCGACCGGGAGCGGCCCCGAACGGCCCCGCACGCACCGGTACGGGCCGCCGCGGCGCGCCGCCGCTACTGGTCGGGGGAGAACGTGCCGAACTCCGGGCTGCCGGCCCGCTCGTAGGTGTGCACCGCGACGCCCGCCGCCGTGGTCTTGGCGCCGACGAGGCGCAGCGCGGCCGGCACGGTACCGGCGCCGAACAGGCGCTTGCCGCGGCCCAGGACGACCGGGTAGATGAACAGGCGGAACTCATCGACCAGGTCGTTTTCGATCAGCGTTTGGGCCAGATCCCCGCTGCCGTGGACCTGGAGATCTCTGCCCGGCCGGTTCTTCAACTCGGTGACCGCCGCCACGACATCTTTGTCGAGCAGCGTTGAGTTGTTCCACTCGACGCGGTCCAAGGTCGTGCTGGCAACGTACTTCGGCAAGCTGTTCAGCGCACGGGCGACCGGCTCGTTCTCGTCGGTCACCTGCGGCCAGTACCCCGCGAAGATCTCGTACGTCTTCCGCCCGAGCAGGAAGGCGTCGGCCGTGGCGAACCACGCGTCGACGGCGGGTCCGAACTCGGCGTCATCCATGTAGGGAACCATCCAGCCGCCGAAGCCGAAGCCCTCGCTCGGATCCTCCTCAGGGGCGCCGGGGGCCTGCATGACTCCGTCGAGGGTCAGGAAGGTCGTCACCGTCAGTTTCATCGTGTGCTCTCTTTCATCAAGAGCGGCGGGCGGCCGCCGCGGTGTCCTCTGCTGGCGTGTGCGACCATCTTGGCAACCGACAAACTAATTTGTCAAGAACCCTGCGATTGTCGGCAAGCGGGCGTGCGGGCGTCCACGGGAGACGGAGTTGATCACGGCGGCTCGGCCGAGAGCAGCTGGTCACAGCTGGTGAAGCTGGTTAAGGCTTGGAGATCCGGTTAAGCGGGAACGTCACGCTCCGACATCGGCGACGGTGCGCAGATGTGGCGCGTCCGGCCGGGCATCGGCCGTGTAGATGGCGATGTCGCACCGCAGCGAGGACCCGCCGAGCGCGTCCAGTTCGCACTGCAAGATGCCTTCGCGCAGCGCCCAGGGGCAGATGTCGACGTGCGTGAGCCCGAGGGCGTCCATCGAGTCCGCGGCCACGATCGCCCCCGCCAGAATCTGCCGAGCTCTGGTTTTAGATATCCCGCGCAGCTTGGCGCGCCGCGCGTCGTCCATGCGCGCGAGCCGTGGGATCCACTTTTCAAGGCGCCGTCGTTTCAGGCGGCGCCGGGCATAGATGCCCGCCCTGGCCTTCGGCGCACCGGTCAACCTGGCGAGCTGAGTGAAAATCTTGGATGTGGCGACGGCCCGTACCGGGCTCGGCTGGTCTTCCAATTCCCGGACGACGTCGCTGAGGACGTCGCGGACATGCCGGCGCAACCGCCGAAGGTCTTTGCCGCACGGCGGATCGTCCGGCAGGTACTCGCGGGTCAGCCGGCCCGCGCCTAGCGGCACCGACAGCGCCGCCCGTGGCTCCGAGCCGTCTCCGGCGGCGATCTCGAGCGAACCACCGCCGATGTCCAGCAGCAGCAACTGCCCGGCCGACCAGCCGGTCCACCGGCGGGCGCCCAGGAAGGTCAGCCTGGCCTCGTCCACCCCGGAGATGAAGCCCAACTCCAGCTTCGACGCGGCCCGGACCCGGGCGAGGACCTCGTCGCGATTGGCGGCGTCCCTGACCGCTGACGTGGCGAACGCGATCAACTTGTCCACGTGGTGCGCGTCCGCCGTGGCGGCCGCCTCGGCGACCGCCTCCGCCAACCGCTCGATCGCCTCGATGCTGATCGCGCCCTGGCGGTCGATCGACTCAGCCAGCCGCGTCGGGCGCTTGATCGTACGTACCGGCAGCGGCGGCTCGCCCGGCAGCAGCTTCACGATCTTCAGGTGAGCGGAGTTGGAACCCACGTCCAGAATCGCGACTCGCATGGCGGCGAAGTACCCGCAGGGTGGTTTTTAACCGCCAGGCCGGTCGCGTCCCCGGGTCGTACGGACCGCGCCGCCGGACCGCTCGCGGCGGTTCGGGTGGTCCTCCCCGCGGTCCCATGCCCGTCCCTGCGCGGACCCGCGGTGCCGTACACGCGCCGACAGCGCCCGGCCCGCGATGACGACCGCGGTGACGACGGCGATCGCCGCCAGCACGAGGAGCAGGTTCCGCCCGTAGTCCAGCGGGAGCTGGGAGGGATTGCCGGCGCTCTTGCCGAACCCGAGCACGAGCGGCAGCGAGACGATGGTGATGGTCCCGCCGATCACCGCGGCGGACTGGACGGGGGTGCGGTAGCGCAGCGGGAGGCGCACCACCAAGGCCGCGAGCGCCAACACCACCGGCACGAAGAGGAAGTCGTGCACCACCACGGCGCCGGCGAACCACGTCAGCCAGCCCACCGGTTGGGTATCGGCCGCGTGCGCGAGCAGGCCGCCGAACCCCACCGCGACAAGGGCGACGCCGATCGCATAACCCACCACCTTCATGTAATCACCAGCCGCGAGAGCCACTTCGTCTGAGCCACGCCGGGCCGGTTGGGTGCGATCAGACGACACGGATAGCCATGGTCGAGCGCGAGCGGCGCGCCGTTGAGATGGGTGGCGAGCAGCGTGCTGGGATCGTGCCAGTGCGCCCAGTCGAGCTGCGAGGTGCGATAGCGGCTCCCCGGCTCGAGCGACTCGACCGTGACGCGGGCGTGCCGATTGGCTCCGGCCATCGCCAGCACGTCGCGCACCCGTACGCCGGTCCACGTGGCCTCGGCGCTCCAGCCTTCGACGCAGGAGATCGGCAGCTGGACCGTCCGCCTGGGCAGGCCGCCCAGCTCGGCGAGGGAAAACGACAGCTCGTGCGCCGAGCCGCCGGTGACGACGAGTCGCCACGCCGGATCGAGCGCCGTCTGATTCACCAGCGCTGCCGCGGCCGTCTTGTTGACGGGCAGGCCTTGGGGTCCGACGCCGGGGCGCCGCGGGGCCAGCACGGCCAGTCGGGCGAGCGGGCTGACGGCCTCGCCCACGGTCACCGCCGCCACCAGACCGGACGCGCCGGCCACCAGCCCGAACAGGCCGCGTCGCGTCAATCCGGGGGCGACCTCGACCGAGCCGGCCGAGCCGGCCGAGCGGCGCACCGTGGCCCACTCGTTGACGACGTGGATGACCAGCGCGCCCATCACGATGTAGGCCGTCCAGTAGTGCGCGGCCGGGAAGTTGAACGGAAACGGGTACCAGTAGGCGATGTTGAGGATGCCGGTGCTGAGCTCGAACAGCGAGCCGGCCACCAACAGGAAGATGAACCCGCGCTTGATCGCATGGCCGAGCGATCTGATCGGCGGCCACTGCCACAGCTTCGGATAGGCGGCCCACAACTTGGCCAGCAGCAGCGGGACCGTGGCCAGGCCGCCGATGACGTGGATGCCCTGGGTGACCCGGTAGAGGTTGACCGGCCGGGCCGGCCACACCGGCCAGCCCGGAGGGTGCTGCATGAAATGGCTGATCAGACCGGTCACGAAGGCGACGGTGAAGCTGACGCCGAGCCATAGGCCGAGCCACGATGAGACGCGCTCGTCGTGCAGCCGGCTGGTGAACCGCCGGCCGATCGATTCAACGCGCTTCAAATCGACGCGACGAACCATCGTCCCCCCGCCGTCCATGTTTCGGGGACCGTGAACCCCGCGCCGCCGGCCACGTCCCGGATGGTGTCCACGCCGACGTACGCCCACCGAAACCACGGCCCGATCCGCCGGGCCGTCCGCAGCGGCGCGGAGCGGCCGTCGGCGTGCTCGACCTCCACCTGCCCGAGCCCGGCGAGAGCGCCCTCGTACACTTCCCCGATCACGTCATGACCTCCGTTTCGCGTGCCCGGCGGCCGCCCGCGGCCATCGATCACCATCCGGGCACGCGCCGACCGTACCCCGCGCCAGGGCATAGAACTCTTACGGAGTCATGACGTACGGCCGGAGCGTACGCGCAGCTCATGGCGGCGGTAAGCTCGCCACACCGGGGCGGGGGAGGGGAGACCACATGGCCCACGAAGCCGGCGATGCCCACGATGCCCACGCCGCGCACGACGCGGACGTCTCGCATGTCTCCTACGTCGTACACCCCATCGGGTACGTCGCGTCGCCGCTGGTGAGCCGCGACATGGCGCCCAAGCAGGGCGACGAGGGCGCGCCCGAAGCCTGGCTTGAGTTCACCGAAGACGTCCGCCCCGGCCTGCGCGACCTGCGGCCGGGCACCGAGGTGCTCGTGCTGACGTGGCTGGACCGGGCCAGCCGCGACGTGCTCGCCGTGCGTCCGCGCGACGACCCGGAACGACCGCTCACGGGCGTGTTCAGCACCCGGTCGCCCGATCGGCCGAACCCGGTCGGGCTGCACCGAGTGTCGATCGTGTCGATCGACGGAACGCGCGTACGGGTACGCGACCTAGAGGCGCTGGACGGCACCCCGATCGTGGACGTCAAGCCGGTCCTCGACCCCGTCGGCGACCGCTGACCCGCCCGCTCGGCTTACTCGTCTTACGTCTTCCTGCCTACTCCGCCGAGGACGCGTTGGAACACGCCGTTGAGCGTCCGCCGGCCGGCCACGTCCGGGCGCCAGGCCGGCATCTGCACCAGCCCGGGCTCGACCAGCTCCCAGTCGCCGAAATAGGCCATGATCTCCTCGCGGGTGCGCCACCGCCCGGTACCGAACCGCTCGTTGAACTGCTTTTCGCTCGCGAGCGCGAGCGCCTCGTCCTCGGGGCGTTCGGGTCCGGGATTGTGGAAGTGGGTGATCGCCATGTGGCTGCCCGGCGCCAGTGCGGCGCGCAGCGTTTCGGTGATGCCGACCGGGTCCTCGTGGTCGTTGATGTGGTGCAGGATGGAGATCATCAACAGCCCGATCGGCTCGTCGAAGTCGAGGAACCGCCGGACCGTCTTGTTTTCGAGGATCTCCTCCGGCCGGCACAAGTCACCCATGATGACCGCGGTGGTGTCGAGGTTTTCCAGCAGCGCGCGGGTGTGCACGAGGACCACGGGGTCGTTGTCCACATAGACGACCCGCGCCTGCGGCTCCAGTTCCTGGGCGATCTCATGAACGTTGCCCTGAGTCGGCAGGCCAGAGCCGATGTCGAGGAACTGGCGTACCCCCGCCTCGCTCACCATGTAGCGCACCGCCCGGCGCAAGAAGCCCCGGTTGGCCATGCCGGCCTCCTTGGCGTCCGGCACCATCCGCAAGATCTCCTCGCCGAGCTCACGGTCGACGGCGAAGTTGTCCTTGCCGCCGAGGAGGTAGTCATAGACCCGGGCGACGTTCGGCTTGGTCGGGTCGATTCCCGCAGGGGTCCATTCCTCGTCTACCACCGTAGTCCTCCGTTCCGCGATCGCCCCGATTCGCGGCGCGGTTGGAGCGCCCGGTGGGCGGTCATTCCTGGCCGGGGCCGTGATTCATGACGCGTTCGTGGATTGAATACGCCAGAACGGGATGCGGCCGTTCAACTCCGGCCCCAGATCACCCGGCGAACGGAGTGAGGGCGTCCGCCAGTGGCTGAAGAATATCCGGCTTGGCGCGGTGCGGCAGGTTAATCACCACGAGGTCCACCCCTGCGGCGCGGTAGCCGGCGACGGCTTCGGTCAGCTCGCTCAGCCCTCGGTCCGGCTCCATGCGCACGTTCGCCGAACAGGTGATCTCCGCGGGGTCGCGGCCGACGGCGTCGCAGTGCTCCAGCAAGATCTGCTTGACCGCCCGCCACTCGTCGGGGTTCGCGGTGATCGCGTTCCAGTGCTGGGCCCAGCGCGCCGCCGTGCGCAGCGTGCGCTTGGGGCCCTTTCCGCCGATCACGATCGGCGGATGTGGCTGCTGGACCGGCTTCGGCTCGCAACGGGCCTCGGTGAGCCGCACGTACTGGCCGTGGAAGGTCGTGGTCGGCTGGCTGAGCAGTGCCACGATCGTCGCCACGCCCTCGTCGAAACGGTCGAAGCGTTCGCGCAACGGCGGCAGTTCGATCCCGTACGCGTCGCACTCGTACTGGTTCCAGGCGGCGCCGAGACCCAGTTCGAGGCGGCCGCCGGAGATGATGTCGACGGTGGCGGCCATGTTGGCCAGCACGGCGGGATGCCGGTAGACCATCCCGGTGACCTGGCAGCCGATGCGGATGCGCCGGGTGGCCTGCGCCATGGCGGCGAGCATCGTCCAGCCCTCGAAGTTGGGGCCGGCCAGATCGCCCGTCAGCGGGTAGAAGTGGTCCCAGTTCCACGCCGACTCGAACAGCTCGATCTCATCGGCCGCGACCCACACGTCGCGCAGTTCTTCCCATGTCGTGTGCTCCGGCCTGGTCTTGATCGCGAACCGCACCGTGGTCCCTCCTGGGTCTCCGACATCGATCTCGAACCTACGCAGCCGCGATCGGCTGTGCCAGCCCGGGTTTTCGTGTCCGGCCGCTCGCCTGAAGATATTCTCGCGCTGGTCGGCGCCCGCGGCCTTCGGACACACGGCGCCAGGATCGCACGAGTGTGCAGGCCAGGTGCCGGCGGCTCGCGGGTGGACGGCCCGAACCGTGTCGGCCGGCCGTGCGTATCTGTACTTTGATGAGCGAAATCCGCCAGCCCGCGCGCCCGCCCACCACCTCGGCGATCACCATCCCCCGGCTCGTCGCGGTGGTGGTCCTCTTGTTCGGGGTGACCGTCCTCGCGGTGCGCTGCGTCGCCGTGGCATCCCAGTCGGCCGGCGGGCATGGTCACAGCGGCACCACGGCCACGCCCGGCCCGCCGCTCACCATTGAGCAACTCGCCGCCAAGACGGGCTGTACGCCGAAGATCCAGACCAAGGCGGCCGATCTCCGGCAGGGCTACTGCCCCACGCCGTCGGGTGGTCGGTTCTTCATGACCACGTTCACCACGACGCAGGGCCAGCAGCAGTGGCTCGAGATAGCCCAGGACTACGGGAAGCTGCTCGTCGGCAACCGCTGGGTCATCGGGGCCAGCCCGCAAGTCCTCGAGCAGCTCCAGGTCAAGCTCGGCGGCGAGATCTACGACAACGCGCACCACGGCTGAGACGAACACGCAATTTGAAGGACTACACACCTAAGGTGCGTACACCATAGCTGTATAGTTCAACTATGCTCGAGAAGCCCGGCCATGTCTTCGATCGAGATCGCGAATGGGACGGACTCGTCCGATTCGCCACGTCGAGCAGCACTGACGTTCGTCTCGGGATCGTCAGCGGCCGCCGCCGGCAGGGCAAGACCTTTTTGCTCGACGCCATCGCCCAGGCGATGGGTGGCTTCTTCTATACGGCGACCGACTCGACGGAGGGCGAGGCGCTCGCCCGTTTCGGTCAGGCGTTGGGCGAGTTCACCGGTGGCGGCCGGTATGCGTTCGATGACTGGGACGATGCGCTGGCGAGGCTGTTCGCCGTCGTTCCCGAGGGCCTCATCGTCATCGACGAGTTCCCCTATCTCACCAAGGCCAGCCCATCTCTTCCGTCGCTGCTCCAGCGTGCTCTCGATCCGCGGGGGTATGCGCGGCAGGGCACCGCACGCCTGCTCTTGTGCGGCTCCGCCATGTCGGTCATGGGCCGGTTGCTGGCGGGCACCGCCCCGCTGCGCGGGCGGGCCAGTCTCGAACTGATCCTGCGCCCGTTGGACTACCGATCCGCGGCGCGGTTTTGGGGCATCACCGATCCGCGACTCGCGGTTATGGTGCATTCCATCGTGGGCGGCACCCCAGCTTATCGGCGCGAATTCGTCGGCGGGGACGCGCCCGCCTCGTACGAAGAATTCGACTCGTGGGTGCTGCGCACGGTGCTGAATCCGCAGGTGCCGCTGTTTCGTGAGGCACGTTATCTCCTCGCCGAGGATGCGGATATCCGAGATGCGGCGCTTTATCACGCCGTGCTCGGGGCCATCGCATCGGGACACGCCACCAGGGGCGGGATCGCCGGCCACATCGGCCGTAAGTCGCCCGATATCGGCCATCCACTCGCCGTCTTGGAAGACTCTCAGCTGATCACCCGAGAGCTGGACCCGTTCCGCAAGGGACGATCCGTCTACCGCATCTGCGAGCCGCTGATCGTCTTCTACGAGGCGGTGATGCGACGAGAGTGGACCCGGCTGGAACGCGGCGATCCGGAAGGGGCTTGGCGCAACGCACAGCCAACCTTTCTTTCCCAGGTGGTGGGGCCGCACTTCGAGGCCATCTGCCGGGACTGGGCGATCACGGCCGGGCCGACGGCTTTTGGAGAACCGCCCGGTGAGGTCGCGGCGGGGACGATACGCGATTCCGCGGGGCGTACCCAGATCGAGATCGACGGGGCCGTACTCGCCCTTCTCCGTCTCGACCCAGAGCGCCTCGTCGAGC